>JAFKKW010000316.1 GCA_017304275.1 Hyphomicrobiales bacterium
GCCGCGGCGCTTGTCGCGGAGATCGAGCGTCTTGGCGGGACGGCGGCGGCCGTTGCTGCCGACCTGGCGTCGGACGCGGACGTTGCGCGGCTCGTTCCGCGCTGCGGCGAGGTGCTCGGTGCGCCGGTCTGCCTGATCAACAACGCGTCGGAATTCCAGGTCGATACGGTGGCGACGACGACGCCCGCGACCTGGGACACGCATCTCGACATCAATCTCAGGGCGCCCGTTTTTCTGGCTCAATCGCTGTTCCTCAACCTGCCGCAGGGGGCGTTCGGCAATGTCATCAACATCATTGACCAGCGGGTGTGGAAGCTGACGCCGGATTTCTTCTCGTACACGATCTCGAAGGCCGGGTTGTGGACCGCGACCCGGACGCTGGCCCAGGCGCTTGCGCCGCGCGTGCGCGTCAATGCCATCGGGCCGGGTCCGGTGCTCAAGAGCATCCATCAGACGGATGCCGAGTTTGCGCGCGAGGCCGCCTCGACGCTGCTCGGGCGCGGCCCGAGCCCGGAGGAGATCGCCGCGGCGGTCGGCTTCATCCTCGCCTCGCCGTCGCTCACGGGGCAGATGATCGCCCTCGACGGCGGGCAGCACCTGACCTGGGCCGGCGCTTAAGCCGGCTGCCTCTAACCCCTGCCGCCGCCACAATTCCTCCCTCTCATCCCCCCACTCGCGCCCAAAACTTGGGCCAGGACGATGGAGGGGAAGGGTCGGCGGTTCGGGAGTAAACCAGCTCTTAAGCTTAAGGAGCTAGGAACCATTGTTCGGACCGTTGGGCGCCAACCCGCTTTAAGCAGCTTCCGGATCTGGGGCGTGAGGCCCGCTTTTTTGATTGTTGCGCATCAGGAGCGGATTTCAGTCTTTGGCGCCGCGTAGAAAATTGGGGTGTCCCATGACCTGCCGATCAAGGTCTTCTCGTTCCGGCGTTGCTCTTGGCGCGTCTTTGCTGCTGCTCCCGGCGGCGGCCGTCGCGGCCGAGCTACCTCCGATCAGGGTCGACGGCTCGAACCAGGTGGCTGCGTGCTCCACGCCAGGGCGGCTGACGCTCTATCTCAAGCAGCGCAATCCGAAGCTCGATCCCCGCTACGAGGGGCTCGCCGGCGAGTACATGCGCCATGGCGAGGCGCTGCACGTGCGCTGGGACTACGCCTTCTTCCAGATGCTTCTCGAGACGGGCTATCTGACTTACGGCGGCGACGTCAAAGCCGAGCAGAACAATTTCGCCGGCCTCGGCGCCACCGGCAAAGGCGCGCGCGGCGAGAGCTTCAAGGATATTTCGACGGGTGCACGCGCGCATATCGAGCATCTCGTGATGTACTCGGGCGAGCGGGTCGAGAACCCCGTCGCCGAGCGCACCCGCAACGTGCAGGACTGGGGCGTGCTCACCGATTGGCAAAAAAGCATCGGTGGTCCCATCACGTTCACGCAACTGGCCAAGAAGTGGGCGCCGGGCAGCAAGCGCTACGCTTCCGATATCGAAACGATCGCGACGCGGTTCTTCGACGGCGTCTGCAATGAGCCCGATCCGCAGCCCGAGCTGATGGCGGCGGTCGGCGATACGCCTGCGCGGACGCGCAAGGCCGATGTCGCGGCTCGCGTCGATGCTGCTCTCGAGGCCGCGGAGACGGGTTCGAAGGGCGCGGCCCAGACCGCGCCTACGGTTGCCGCGCTGCCGCCGGGCGCCGATGCGCCGGCCATCACGAAGGATGCGCTGCCGGCGAAAGGTGCGGCAGCGGTCGCGGCCGCGACCTCGTCGCCGCCGAAGGCAAAGGCGCAAACTGTCGCCGTGGAAACGACTCCGCCGCCGGTGACGCTGCTCAACCCGGCGCCGACGACGGATGTCCCAGTCGAGCCGGTGGCGCAGGCAGCGGCCGAGGCTTCCGCTGCCGCTCAGTCGACCGGCAAGGCGATCGAGGTGGCCGCGCTCCCCGGAACGCTCAACAGCACCGGAGAGCCCAAGGCGAAAGCCAAGGCCGAGCCCGAGAAGAAGGCGAACAAGAAGCCTGACAAGAAGGATGCCGCCGCCGCTGGCAAGTGCCGCGTGTGGACGGCGAGCTATGGCGGCTCGAAAGCCATCATCATCAAGGCCGTCACCGACAAGACGACGAACTACACGGTGCTCGACGTGAACGAGGGCTCCGAAAAGCGCGAGGCGGACGCCTATATCAATGCCTATGCCAAGGGCGGGCAGTCGGTCGGCGAGTTCTCCTCTCAAACGCAGGCGCTCGAGAAAGCATTCGAGCTCTGCCCCGAAGGCTGATCGCGGGAGCTAGCCAAGTGTCCCTGCACGGCAGGACGGACGTTGTCATTTCCGGCGCGACGCGATGCGCGGCTGCGTTCGTTGCGATGCTGGCCGTCGTCGGTTTTACGTCTGCCGACGCGGCTCCGACGCCGTCGTTGCCGGAGATCCGTCTCTCGGCGCGCAACGGCGTTCCGGCTTGCGTGACGCCCGATCGGCTGATGGCGTTCCTCAAGCAACGCAATCGCCAGCTCGATTCCCGCTTCCGTAACATCGCCGCTTACTACAAACAGCACGGCGAGGCGTGGGGCGTACGTTGGGACTACGCCTTCTTTCAGATGGCGATCGAGACCAACTTTTTGTCCTATCGCCAGCCCAACGGCCGCATGGGCGACGTCGATCCCAGGCAGAACAATTTCGCAGGCATCGGCACCACCGGCGGCGGCGTGCCGGGCGACAGCTTTCCCGATGTCTCGACCGGCGTGCTCGGACAGATCCAACATCTCGTCGTCTACTCAGGGGAGATGGTCTCCGAGCCGGTGGCGCCAAGGACGCGATTGAAGCAGGAGCACATCCTCGCCAAGTCGCATGAGCTCAAGCGGGCCGTTCGCTTCTCGGACCTTGCCGGACGCTGGGCGGCCGATCGCAAGTATGCACGCTCCATCGAATGGGTCGCGGAGCGGTTCCGCGCCGAGCAGTGCAAAGGACGCGCGTTGCAGGCGGCAGAGGTGCTGCCCTGGCAGGGTGCCGGCCCCGTGGGTGCGCAAGGTGCGGCTCCCGTGAAGGCCGTGTCGAGTTGGGAGCAGCAGAGTCCCGAAGCAAAGGCAAAAACGACGGCTGCGGCGACTTCCGCCAAGGCGAAAGCTCTCAAGAAACCGCAGCAGGCAGCGGCTGCGCCGGTCAAGAGGATCGTCCCTGTCGTACCGGCGGTGACGGCGCCTCCGACCCCCGCTCCCGCCGCGACACACGACGAGCCCGCGCATTTCGCCCTGTTCGCGCCGCCGGCCGAGCTGGCCGGTGCACAGATCGACCGCGCACCGCCCGCTATGCCGTCGCCAGAGACGTCGGAGCCGCGCGAGGCTCCCGCTGCGGTGTCCGGCAAGACGGTGGCCGGGTTCATGATCGGAGACGCGGGTACGCCTGCCTATCCTCCGCCGTCGGGCCTCGGCGTGAAGCCCGGCCGCTGTGTCATTGAGACGGCGCGCTACGGCGGCGAGACGACCGTGCTCGTCAAGGCGCCGTCCGGCGGCGATACCCACTACGTGGCGCTTTCGGTGCTCGATGGGTTCGAGGACAGCATGACGGCGAACTTCCTGGCTTCGCGTCCGGAAGGCGGCGATGTGGTGGGAACGTTCCCGTCACGCGATGCTGCCCTGGCGAAGGCCCGTACGCTCTGCGCGGATTGAGCCTCAAGTTGGATTGCGCCGCCTGTTCCGTCATTCCGGGCGTCATGGCGGAGCCATGCTTCGCATGGACGCGAGCGGAGCGATGCGAGACCCGGAACCCAACGTAAGAGTGGCCGAAGGCGCAGAAGATCTCTTGCGATAGGAGTCTTGTGCTGGATTCCCGCTCTTCGCTCGCTCCGCTCACT
>JAFKKW010000317.1 GCA_017304275.1 Hyphomicrobiales bacterium
TTGCCCTCGGGATCGAAACCGATGGTGAGACTCATGGCGATCGAGAGGATGCCGAGCAGCGTGCCTTCCATGGCGCCCGCGATCGTGCCCGAGTAGGTCACGTCCTCCGCGAGGTTCGCCCCATGGTTGACGCCCGACAGCACAAGGTCCGGCGCCCGGTCCTTGAGCACATGACGCACACCCATGATCACGCAGTCGGCCGGCGTCCCGCGCACCGCGAACGCGCGCTCGCCGACCTCGCGGTACCGCAGCGGCACCTGCAGCGTCAGCGCGTGCGAGGCGCCGCTCTGGTTCATCTCCGGCGCCACGATCCACACGTCGTCGGAGAGCGACTTCGCGATCTGGTGCAGCACGGAAAGCCCGTGCGCCCCTGCCCCGTCGTCGTTTGTCACCAGAATACGCATCTCGCAATCAAACTCCGCTCGGCAATCCTAATACGGCATCGTGAGGTCTCGCGCGGTCCCCTCCCCCTTGCGGGGAGGGGCCAGGGGTGGGGGAAAGCCGCGGAACCGTCGGTTCTTTATCTTCACCCCACCCGGCGCTTCGCGCCACCCTCCCCGTCAAGGGGAGGGTAAAGAAACAACGACACCGCCGAATTCACTCGGCCTTCTCGATCCTCGTCACGCCGCCCATGTAGGGCTGCAAGGCTTCCGGAATTATGACGGAGCCGTCCGCCTGTTGATAGTTTTCGAGCACCGCGACGAGCGTACGCCCGACGGCAAGCCCCGACCCGTTGAGGGTATGCACGTAACGTAGGTCTTTTGCGCCCTTGGGGCGATACCGCGCGCCCATGCGCCGCGCCTGGAAATCGCCGCACACCGAGCAGGACGAGATCTCGCGGTAGGCGTCCTGCCCCGGCAGCCACACCTCGATGTCGTAGGTTTTCTGCGACGCGAAGCCCATGTCGCCCGTGCAGAGCAGCATCGTGCGATACGGAAGCCCGAGCCGCTTCAGGATCTCCTCGGCACAGGCCGTCATGCGCTCGTGCTCGGCGAGGCTCTCCTCCGGCGTCGTGATCGACACCAGTTCGACCTTGGAGAACTGATGCTGCCGGATCATGCCGCGCGTGTCACGCCCGGCCGCCCCCGCCTCCGACCGGAAGCACGGCGTCCACGCCGTCATGCGCAGCGGCAGTTGCGCCTCGTCGACAATGCTCTCGCGCACGACGTTGGTGAGCGACACTTCGGCCGTCGGGATCATCCAATAGCCGTTCGTCGTCTGGAACAGGTCCTCGGCGAACTTGGGCAGGTTGCCCGTGCCGTAGGCCGCCTCGTCGCGCACCAAAAGCGGCGGATTCATTTCCGTATAGCCGCCAAGATTCTCGGTCGCCGTCCCCGTATGCGTATCGAGCATGAAGCTCGCGATGGCGCGCTCGAGCCGCGCGATCGCACCCTTGAGAAACACGAACCGCGCACCCGACACCTTGCCCGCCGTTTCGAAATCCATGAGGCCGAGCGCCTCGCCGATCTCGAAGTGCTGCTTGGGCGCGAAGTCGAACGACCGCGGCTCGCCCACGCGCCGCACTTCCTTGTTGCCCGCCTCGTCGGCGCCGAGCGGCACATCTTCGCGCGGCAGGTTCGGAATGACGGAGAGCGCGTCGGTCAGCGCCTTGTCGAGTTGCCGCTCCTCCTCCTCGCCGCCTTGGATGACCTCCTTGAGCTCGGCCACCTCGGCCATGAGCTTCGCCGCCAGCGCCTCGTCCTTGGCACCCTTCGCCTTGCCGATCTCCTTCGACGCCGCGTTGCGACGCGTCTGCGCCTCCTGCAGCTTCGTCTTGGTCCGCCTCAGCGCCTCGTCGAGCTCGAGCAGCTTCGCCGACACCGGTTCGAGCCCGCGAGCCTTCAGGCCCGCGTCGAAAGCATCGGCGTTGTCTCTGATCCATTTGATATCGAACACGACGATGGTCCTTGAGGATTGAAAACCGCCATCTTCTCCGTCATCCCGGCGAAAGCCGGGATCCAGACACGCCACCGCACATGCGCGGAAACTTGCGTGGATGGCCTGCGCGGCAATGACGCTGAAACAAGCGGAACACAGGCGGACGGTATAGGCTGCCCGTTGCACGAGGTCCAGTCGACCCCGGGTTTACGTCGCAGCTTTGTCCCGCGCCGCGTCCGCTTCGACCTGCTTCTTCTCGACCCAGGCCACGGCCCAGATCGAAAACTCGTAGAGCAGTGCCGTCGGCAGCGCCATGATGACCATGCTGAGTGCGTCCGGCGGTGTCAGTACGGCCGCCACCGCGAAAATGCCGACGATCGCGAACCGGCGCCCCGAGCGCAGCGCCTCGGACGTCACGATCCCCGCGCGCGCGAGCAGCGTCAGGATCACCGGCAGCTGGAAGCACAGCCCGAACCCGAAGATCAGCGTCATGATCAGCGACAGGTACTCGGAGACCTTCGGCATCAGCTCGATGGTCGCCGGTCCCGAGGCGGATGCCGACGCCGCGAGCCCGATCGAGAACTTGATCAGGATCGGCATGGCGATGAAGTAGACGACTGCCGCGCCCAGCACGAAGAACACCGGCGTCGCGATCAGGTAGGGCAGGAACGCGCGCCGCTCGTTCTTGTAGAGTCCCGGCGCCACGAACTTGTAGACCTGCGTGGCCACCACCGGAAACGACAGGAACGCCGCCCCGAACATCGCCAGCTTGAGCTGCGTGAAGATCTGCTCGAGGAAGTGCGTCGCGATGAGACGGACGTGGTCGCTGCCCGACGCCCAGACGTAGGGCCACACGAGAATGTCGTAGATGTGCCGCGCGATCGCGAAGCAGACGAGAAACATGGCGAAGAACGCCACCGCCGCATAGATCAACCGCTGGCGCAGCTCGATCAGATGATCGAGCAGCGGCGCCTTGGAAGCGTCGATATCGTCTTGCCCCGGACGCGGCAGGCTTTCCTGCATCAGGCCGGCCCCACCGTCGCTTTGTTGGCTTCGGCGGTCTCCGTCTCGGCTTTGTCCGGCACCGCCGCCGGGCGGGCGTCCTGGGAAGCGTCGGTTTGCGGATCGACCGGCAGCGTCTTGGCCGCCTCGGGCTTGGGGTCCGGATCGATCTTCGCCGCCGATTTGACGCTCTCCGCCGCGCGCGTGGCGTCATCGAGCGAGGCTTTGACGCCCTCGCTCACCGCCTGCATCTCCTTCTGGATCTGGTCCATCTCCGCTTCGCGCATCGCCTGCTCGAAGACGGAGCGGAACTCGTTGGCAGGGCGGCGAACGACGCCGGCATAGCGTCCGAGCGTGCCGAGAAACCGCGGCAGCTCCTTCGGCCCCACGAAGATCAACGTGACAAGGCCGAGGATGAGAAGCTCGCTCCAACTGACGTCGAACATCGGAACGTCCCGCAAAAAATCATGCGCGGGCACAGAAGCCGCGCGAAGAAGCCGTGCCCGCGGGTCAGCCCGCCTTCGACTTGTCGCGCTCGGCCTGCGCCGCGTTGTCGATCACCTTGGGATCGGCCGTCGGCGTTTCTTCCTCGCTGAGCCCCTTCTTGAAGCTCTTGATGCCCTTGGCGACGTCTCCCATCAGATCGGAGATCTTATTGCGCCCGAAAAGCAGCACGACGACGATCAGAAGCAGCAGCAGATGGGTCGGACCCAACCCCATGATGAATAGGCCTCCTTCTCGGCCGCAAACGGCATTCCGCCCGGTTGTCGGGGGCACTATTGCAGAAAGCCCCCCGCGCCGCAAGCGCGCCCCAGGTCCAGGAGCTAGGCATTACCAAATTGAAATTCAAGGCGTTTTATCGCCGTTCGTGGGGAAGACCATGACCTCGTCTGGGTCGATGCGAAGCCGCACCTCGCTGCCTTTTTGAAGCGCCGCCCCGGCCACC
>JAFKKW010000318.1 GCA_017304275.1 Hyphomicrobiales bacterium
GAGAAGCCGGTGCTTGTCGTGCTGCCGGGCAGCCGCTTGTCGGAGGTCGGACGCCTGATGGAGCCGTTCGGCGACACGCTGCGCCTGCTCGTCGAGCGCGGCGTGGAGCCCGCGGTCGTCGTCCCCTGCGTGCCGCACGTTCGCCCGCTGATCGAGCGCGGTCGGCGCACGTGGCCGGTCCCGGCTCATATCGTCGAGGGGGACGAGGACAAGATCCGCGCCTTCAAGCTGGCGCGCGCGGCGCTTGCGGCCTCCGGCACGGTCACGCTCGAGCTGGCCCTGGCGGGAACGCCGATGGTGGTCGCCTACCGCGTCGATCCGCTGGCCGCTCCCTTCCTGCGCCGCATGATCAAGGCGCCGACGACGGTGCTCGCAAATCTCATCCTGGGAGAGAACGCCTTCCCCGAGATGCATCAGGAGCAGAGCGCGCCCGAGAACCTTGCAAGCGCCCTGCTGCCGCTCCTTTCCGACACGCCGGAGCGGCGCGCGCAGCTCGCGGCCCTCGCCCGCATCCCGGACCTCATGCACATCGAAAGCGGCAGCCCTAGCGAAGCCGCCGCCGACATCATCCTGGACTACGCCTTGAGCCGCAAAACATGCGCATCACTTTTGTCGACGCGCAAGTAACGAAAGCGAAGCGCGGTTTCGATGGGCTGTCCGTCTGAGCGTTGCAAATGCGTCCCCTCTTACTCCATGGCCGGGCTTGACCCGGCCATCCAGGGTCAACACGCAGACCGCGATCCAAGCTGCCCCTGGATGGCCGCCTCAAGGGCGGCCATGGAGGGCTAGGTGCGGATATTAACGCGCCGGCTCCTACTCCCCCGGCTTCGGGAACGGGCGGCGTGCGGGACCGATGTAGAGCTGCCGCGGACGGCCGATGCGCTGCTCCGGATCCTCGATCATTTCCTTCCACTGCGCGATCCAGCCGACGGTGCGCGCGACCGCGAACAGCACCGTGAACATCGACACCGGGAAGCCCATCGCACGCAGCGTGATGCCGGAGTAGAAGTCGATGTTCGGATAGAGCTTCTTCTCGACGAAGTATTCGTCCTCGAGCGCGATGCGCTCCAGCTCCATCGCCACCTTGAGCAGCGGCGCCTCGCGCTTGTCGAGCTCGTCCAGCACCTGGTGGCAGGTCTTCTGCATCACCTTGGCGCGCGGATCGTAGTTCTTGTAGACGCGGTGCCCGAAGCCCATCAGGCGGAAGCCGCTCGACTTGTCCTTGGCCTTCTTGACGTACTCGGGGATGCGGTCGACGGTGCCGATCTCCTCCAGCATGTTGAGGGCGGCTTCGTTCGCGCCGCCGTGCGCCGGCCCCCAGAGACAGGCGATGCCGGCCGCGATGCAGGCGAACGGATTGGCGCCCGACGAGCCGGCGAGACGGACCGTCGAGGTCGACGCGTTCTGCTCGTGATCGGCGTGCAGGATGAAGATGCGGTCGAGCGCGCGTGCGACCACCGGGTTGACGATGTAGGGCTCGCACGGCACCGAGAAGCACATCTGCAGGAAGTTCGACGTGTAGTCGAGGTCGTTCCGGGGATAGATGAACGGCTGCCCCATCGAATACTTGTACGCCATGGCGGCGATCGTCGGCATCTTCGCGATCATGCGATGGCTCGCCGTCTCGCGCTGCCGCGGGTCGTTGATGTCGGTCGAGTCGTGGTAGAACGACGACAGCGCGCCGACCACGCCGACCATGACCGACATAGGATGCGCGTCGCGGCGGAACCCGCTGAAGAACCGCGTCATCTGCTCGTGCACCATGGTGTGGCGCGTGATCGTGTGCCGGAACGCCTTGAACTCCTCGTTGCTCGGCAGCTCACCGTGCAGCAGCAGATAGCAGGTGGCGAGGAAGTTCGAGCCTTCGGCCAGCTCGTCGATCGAATAGCCGCGGTAGAGCAACTCGCCCTTCTCGCCGTCGATGAAGGTGATCGCCGACGAGCAGTTCGCCGTGGAGGTGAATCCCGGATCGTAAGTGAAGCAGCCGGTGTCGCGGTAAATGCGGGCGATGTCGATCACATCCGGCCCGATCGTTCCGCTGCGCACGTCGAGCGGGACGGACTTGCCTTTGAGATTGAGCTCAGCCTGACCCGGCGCCCCCGCGTCAGGTTTTGAGTGAATGCTCATGCGCGTCTCCTGGAGCTGGGCCGTGATTGATCTTTAAACAGATGAATGCTCTCAACTGGATGGGCCAGGCGGATGTTGCGCTGCAGTATATCCAAGCAGCCCGGGGTCCGGAAAGGCAAAACAACAGGCGCGGCAACCGCCTGATCGCCGCCCGTAAAGCCCAGTGGATCTGGTCCTCGAGCCGCGCCAACGTCTCCTCGCGCCCCAAAACGCTCATGACATCGAACACCGGTGGCGACACCGTTCGCCCGGTCAGCGCGGACCGCAGCGGTTGTGCAACCTTACCAAGCTTCGTACCGCTTTCCTCGGCATATCCGCGCACAAGCGCCTCGAGTGCCGCCGGGTTCCAGTCCGTCCCGGCTGCGAGACGCGGCACGATCGCCTTTAGAATCGTCTGCGCCTCAGCATCCATCAGCTTTTTTGCTTTGTCATCAAGCCCGAGCGGACGCTGGGCGACAATGAACAGGGCTTGCCCGACAAGCTCGGCGAGCGTCTTGGCGCGCTCCTTGAGCGCAGGAAGGGCCGCAGCCAGGCTCTCCCAGCCCTTGGCCTCGAATAGGCGCGCGAGATCCGCGCCCGTGGCCGCACCCGGCACCTGCGTTTCGACCTCGCGTGCGAGCACGATGTCGGCGCGGGCCGGCGCCTTGGGATCGACCGGCAGCGCCCGCAGCGCCGCGAAATCGAGATGCGGCAAAAGTCCTTGAATGCCGGCCAGCAACTCCGCGTCGGCGGCGCTGCGCAGATAGTGTCCGTTGAGGTCGTCGAGCTTCTTGAAATCGAAGCGTGCCGCGCTCTTGTTGATGGCGTCGATGTCGAACCATTGGATGAGCTGATCGGTCGGAATGATCTCGTCGTCGCCGTGGCTCCAGCCGAGCCGCACGAGATAGTTGCGCAGCGCCGCCGGCAGGTAGCCCATGGCGCGGTATTCCTCGACGCCCTGTGCACCGTGCCGCTTCGAGAGCTTCGCTCCGTCCGCGCCGTGGATCAGCGGCACGTGCGCCCAGCCCGGCACGTCCCATTCCATCGCGCGATAGATCTGCGTCTGCCGCGCCGCGTTCGTCAGGTGGTCCACGCCGCGGATGACGTGCGTGATCCCCATGTCGTGATCGTCGACCACCACCGCGAGGTTATACGTCGGATTGCCGTCGCTCCTTAGAATGATGAGGTCGTCGAGCTCCTTGTTCTGGAACACGACGCGACCCTGCACGTGGTCCTCGATCACGGTCTCGCCTTCGCGCGGTGCCTTGAGACGCACCGCGAACGGCGCATTCGAAGGCGCCTCGGACGGGTCCCGGTCGCGCCAGGGCGAGAGGATCGTGAACGGCCGCTTCTCGGCTTCCGCCTGCTTGCGCATCGCGTCGATCTCGGCCGGCGTCATGTAGCAGCGGTACGCCCCGCCCCGGGCCAGCAGCGCTTCGGCCACCTCGCGATGCCGCTCCGCGCGCGAGAACTGCGACACCGGCTCGCCGTCCCAGTCGAGCCCGAGCCAGCGGAGCCCGTCGAGGATGGCCGCCACCGCGTCTGGGTTGTTGCGCTCGCGATCCGTATCCTCGATGCGCAGCAGGTACTTGCCGCCCCTCCCGCGCGCGTAAAGCCAGTTGAAGAGCGCCGTGCGCGCGCCGCCGATATGGAGATAGCCGGTGGGCGAGGGGGCAAAACGCACGACGGGTGCGC
>JAFKKW010000319.1 GCA_017304275.1 Hyphomicrobiales bacterium
GCCGGGGTCACCGCACCCGCCGCTGGCTGACGTCGTCGGCGACCGTTTGCGGCTGGTCGAGGCGGGAGCGCCGAGCGATCTCGAACGGCTGACATCGAGTTTCCATCTCAATCTCACCGCGTTCGGTCTGCTGTCGTTCGTCGTCGGGCTGTTCATCGTGCACGCCTCGATCGGCCTCGCGTTCGAGCAGCGGCTCGGGACGCTCAGGACCATGCGGGCCGTCGGTGCGTCGCTGCGCTTGCTGATGGCCGCGCTGGTCGGCGAGATGGTGGTGCTGTCTCTGTTCGCCGGCTCCCTCGGGATGATCTGCGGCTATTTCATAGCCGCAGCGCTGTTGCCCGATGTGGTGTCGAGCCTCGACGGACTCTATGGCGCGCACGTCAGCGGGGAGCTTGTCATTGCGCCCGCATGGTGGGTGTCCGGTCTCGGCATGGCGCTGGCGGGCGCGCTCGCGGCTTCGGCGGCGAGCCTCGCCAAGGTCGCGCATATGCCGGTTCTGGCCGTCGCGAAGCCCTTGGCGTGGCGCGAGGCGCAACAGGTTCAGCTCCGGCGACAGGGGGTGTTGGCGGTGCTGTGTCTGGCAATCGGGTTGCTCGCCTATTCTGCGGGGAGCGGACTGGTTGCGGGCTTCGTCGTCATCGCCGGCGTCCTGCTTGGCGCAGCGCTGCTGCTGCCGCTCGCGCTCGCGGGGTTGCTGCGGCTCGGGGAAGGGACGGCGGGCAGCGCGCTCGCCCAGTGGTTCTGGGCCGATACGCGGCTGCAACTCTCGGGGCTATCGCTGGCGCTGATGGCGCTGCTGCTGGCATTGGCGGCCAACGTCGGCGTGGGAACCATGGTCGAAGGGTTCCGCGCGACATTCACGCATTGGCTCGACGAGCGCCTCAATTCGGAGATCTATTTCGACGCGGCGAGCGCGGCGGATGGCGAACGGATCGCGGATTGGCTCGGATCGCAGCCGCGCGTGACGGCGATCCTTCCGGTGTGGAGAGCGGAGACGCGGGTCGCGGGTTGGCCGGTCGATGTCTACGGTACGCGGGATCACACGACGTACCGCGGGCATTTTTCGCTGCTCTCTGTGTTACCGGATGCGTGGGATGCCGTGCGCGACGGCAAGGGCGTGCTCGTCAGCGAGCAGCTTGCGCGGCGGATGGGGATCGGGCTCGGCGACGTGCTCGCACTTCCGACGGCGCATGCGGCGTGGGACGTTGCGGTGGTCGGCATCTATCCGGATTACGGCAATCCGAAAGGACAAGTGCGGACCAACGTCGATCATCTGATGCGGCATTGGCCCGAGGCGCGGCGTACGAGCTACAGCCTGCGGGTTGCGCCCGGCGACGTGGAGGCGCTGATCCAAGATATGCAGACCGTGTTCGGGCCGTCGTTGGCGCGTCTTGTCGATCAGGCGTCGCTCAAGGCCGCCTCGACGCGGATTTTCGAGAAGACGTTCGCCGTCACGGGGGCGCTCAATACGCTGACGCTCGTGGTCTCGGGAATTGCGCTGTTCGCGAGCCTGCTCACGCTCAGTGCGCTCCGGCTGACGCAGCTTGCGCCGGTTTGGGCGCTCGGTGTGCCACGACGGAAGCTCGCGGATCTCGAGATCGGAAAGCTGCTGGTGCTGGCGGCGATCACCGCGCTGCTCGCCGTGCCGCTTGGCATCGTGCTCGCGTGGTGTCTGGTTGCGATCGTCAACGTGCAAGCGTTCGGATGGCGGTTACCGTTCCATGTCTTTCCGGCGCAATGGGGGCTGATCTTGGTGATGGCGCTGGGCACTGCGTTGCTCGCCGCGATCATTCCGGCCTTCCGTCTGGGGCGCATGGCGCCGCAAGACCTGCTCAAGGTGTTTGCGAATGAGCGTTAGAGCTGGTCTCGTCGTGCTCGCCCTCATAAGTGCGGCCGTGCTCGGCGGCCGCAGCCTCGCGGGCGGCTTCGCGGGACTCGGCGACGACGCGGCAGGTTTTGCGGAGGTCGTGCCCGGGAAGGCGATCTCCTTCCCGGAGGATTTCGGCGCGCATCCGGCGTTTCGGATCGAGTGGTGGTACGTCACCGCAAATCTGAAGGACGCGGCCGGGGCGACATACGGCGTGCAGTGGACCTTGTTCCGTCAGGCGCTGGCGCCCGGGCAGGAGCGCGAGGGGTGGGCGAGCCAGCAGGTCTGGATGGGACACGCGGCCGTGACCACGGCGCACGCCCATCGGTTCGCGGAAACGCTGGCGCGTGGCGGGATCGGACAGGCCGGCGTGACGGCCGCGCCGTTCCGGGCGTGGATCGACGACTGGTCGTTCGCGAGCGCCGAGCGTGCGGACGGGCTCGCGTCTACAACTCTTTCTGCGACGGGGGCGGAGTTTTCGTATGCGCTGTCGCTCAAGACTGCGCGCGCCCCGGTGCTGCAAGGTGATCACGGCTACAGCCGCAAATCGGAGCGCGGGCAGGCGTCCTACTACTACAGCCAGCCGTTCTTCGAGGTGGCGGGGACGTTGACGCTCGAAGGCCGTACCGTCGAGGTGACGGGGCAGGCGTGGATGGACCGCGAGTGGAGCAGCCAGCCGCTGGCGTCGGACCAGAAAGGTTGGGACTGGTTCTCGCTGCATCTGCCGGCGGGCGATAAGCTGATGCTGTTCCAGCTTCGTGACGATGCGGGCGGACGGTTTCGTTCGGGAAGCTGGATCGGCGCGGACGGCTCGGTTGGCGTGCTCGCGAGCGATGACATCGTGCTGACGCCGGGCGAGATGCATGAGGCGGCAGGGCGGCGATTGCCGGTTGCGTGGACGGTCGAGGTGAAAAGCCGTGGGCTCAAGATCGCAACAACGCCGCTCAACCGGGACAGTTGGATGGGAACGATCTTTCCCTACTGGGAAGGGCCGGTGAGCTTCCACGGCTCGCATGCGGGCGTGGGCTACCTCGAGATGACGGGCTACTAGCGCCCCTCTCCGATCCCTCATTCGGACGTCATGGCGGAGCCCTGGACGCGAGCAGGGCGATGCGAAACCCGGAACCCAGAACCCAGCGTCGGAGATGCTGAAGGCGCAAGAGATCTTTGCGATAGGAATCCTATGCTGGATTCCCCGCTCTGCGCGCGGCATTCGCCGCGCTTGGCGGGAATGACGGATGGGGGGGACGAGGTCCGGACGAGAGACTTTGCGGCTTGGATGAAACCGTCGGTCCGACTTGGCGGGAAGCATTGTCGTGCCAGCAACCGGCTTATCCGGACGGCTTACCCGCATACCGGGCGTCTGTGCGACAAGGCGCGGCGGACGACCATGGCGGAGCACTTCGCCGACAGCTCCGCGGCGTGCGGGTTGCAAATGGCGACGCGGAGCCGCTGGGGGGAAGCGGCTCCGCGTCCCCGGTGCATGGGGATGGGCGTGGCGTAGAGGGCACCGGGATGGAAATGATTAGGCTGTGGGAATGATCTGGATTGCCGTGCGATGTCCGTGCTGCTCGCGATAGAGGATTCGTACCTGCTCGCCGCGCCGAAGGCCTACGCCCATGAGGCGGGGATCGTAGCGGTAGACCTGATTGCGAACGGTCAAGTGCTGACGTTTCGGATTGAGATGCTCGATGCGTCCCTTGACCTCGTGGGTGGGGCTCGCGGCGACCGCCGTTCCGGCAGCGGCGGTCATCGCCAGGGCGATGCCGGCAATGCTCGCAGTTGATCTCATCGTCGATCTCATGGGTTCGTCCTTACGCATTACAGGTCTCGCATCCGATCCGCTCGGATCCGGGCTGAGCCGGCTTCGACTACTTCGCGTGCTTGACCTTCGAGGCCATCATCTTTCCGTTTTTCATCTCGTAAGTGACG
>JAFKKW010000320.1 GCA_017304275.1 Hyphomicrobiales bacterium
CGTCGGTGAGCGCCTTCCAGCCGGCCCAGTCGTCCTCGGCCATGCCGTCCTCGATGGAGATGATCGGGAAGCGCGAGACCAGGTCCTCAAGATAGCGGGCCATGCCGGCGCTATCGAGGCTCTTGCCCTCACCGGCCAGCTCGTACTTGCCGCCCTTGTAGAACTCGGTCGAGGCGCAATCGAGCGCCAGCATCACGTCGTCGCCCGGCTTGTAGCCGGCCTTCTCGATGGATTTCATGATGAAGCCGAGCGCATCGTCCGCGCTCTTGAGGTTGGGCGCGAAACCGCCCTCGTCGCCGATCCCGGTGTTGTGGCCGGCATCCTTGAGAGCTTTCTTGAGCGTATGGAAGATCTCCGCGCCCACGCGGACCGCATCGGCGCAGGTCGCCGCCGACACCGGCATGATCATGAATTCCTGGATGTCGATCGGATTGTCGGCATGCGCGCCGCCGTTGATGATGTTCATCATCGGCACCGGCAGCACGTGCGCCGAGGTGCCGCCGACGTAACGATAGAGCGACAGGCCCGACGCCTCTGCCGCGGCCTTCGCGGCGGCCAGCGACACGCCGAGGATGGCGTTCGCACCGAGCCGGCTCTTGTTCTTCGTTCCGTCGAGCGCGATCATCGCCGCGTCGAGGCCGCGCTGGTCCTCGGCATCGAGACCGATCAGGGCATCCGAGATCTCGCCGTTGACCGCATCGACGGCCTTCTGCACACCCTTGCCGAAGTAGCGCTTGGCATCCCCGTCGCGCAGCTCGATGGCCTCGTGCGCGCCCGTCGAGGCACCCGACGGCACCGCGGCCCGGCCCATGGACCCGTCCTCGAGCATCACGTCGACCTCGACGGTCGGATTGCCGCGGCTATCCAGAATTTCGCGGCCAAGGATGTCGACAATGGCGGTCATGGGGCGTTCCTTGGAAGTCTGATGGACAAACGTTTCTTGTGCGAGGATCGTGGGTCCTTCAGAGACCGGAGACATCGACCTCGGAAGAAACGGCAGGTAAGCCGCAGCGGGTTGTAAACGGGTTTGGGGGGTCCGGAAAGACCCCATCGGGTAGGCCATCCTACCCCACCCCGGGACGACCTTGCGCGGTCGGGAAGCACAGGACGAGGAGGACCACACCATGGCCGACCAGCAGACCTATCACGGCTCCTGCCACTGCGGCGCCGTAGCCTACGAGGCGAGGAGTGCCCCGATCACCCAGGCGATGAGTTGCAACTGCTCCATCTGCCGCAGAAAAGGCACGCTGCTCGCCTTCATTCCCGCCAGCGACTTCACGCTCACGGCCGGCGAGGACGCCCTGATCGACTACCAGTTCAACAAGCACGTCATCCATCATCTCTTCTGCGCCACCTGCGGCGTGACGAGCTTCGCGCGCGGGTCCAAGCCCGACGGGACGCCGATGATCGCGCTCAACGTGCGCTGCATCGACGAGATCGATCCCGACGCGATCACCATCAACCGCATCGACGGGAAGAGCTTCTGATGTCCGCCAACGCCGCCCTCGTCCTCTTCTCAGGCGGCCAGGATTCGACGGTCTGCCTCGCGTGGGCGCTCGAACGCTTTCAGCGCGTCGAGACCGTGGGCTTCGCGTACGGTCAGCGCCATTCCGTCGAGCTGACGCAGCGCAGGATCGTACGCGACAGCATCCCCGACATAGTCCCCCACTGGGCCGACCGTCTCGGCCCCGATCACGACATAAGCCTCGCCGAGCTTGGCCGCTTGAGCGAGACGGCGCTGACGCGCGAGACCGAGATCGCCATGACGAAAGCGGGCCTCCCGTCGACGTTCGTGCCCGGCCGCAATCTCCTGTTCCTCGTCTATGCCGCCGCCCTCGCCTATCGCCGCGGCATCTCGACCCTCGTCGCCGGCATGTGTGAGACCGACTACTCGGGCTATCCCGATTGCCGTGCCGACACGATCCGCGCCCAGGAGGAGGCCATCGCGCTGGGCCTCGACAAGCCCTTCAAGATCGAGACGCCGCTCATGTACATCGACAAGGCGGACACCTGGGCGCTGGCCGAGGAGCTCGGTGGCGCACCGCTGATCGACCTCATCCGCGAGGAAACGCATACCTGCTATCTCGGCGACCGCACCAAGCGCCACGACTGGGGCTGGGGCTGCGGGGAATGCCCCGCCTGCCGGCTCCGCGCCAGGGGTTGGCAGGAATGGAGTTCCAAGCAGGTCTGACGAACCCGCCCCGGTAGCTTATTCCAGAGCCGGCGCCTCGGTTAATACCACGTTCGGCTCGTGCCAAAGCAGCGCTTCCATTCTCGCCGGGGCGCTCCTACCTAAGGAACGACTATCCCCCTGAGAACCCGATGGAGCCCCCCATGGCCGAGCCGAAAGCCGATCTCAAGAAAGCCGCCGAGCGCCGCAAAGCCCCGCTGGAAACCCCGAGCGGACTCGGAGACAACGCCGTCCGCGACCTGACCGGCGCCCTCAACGAGCTGCTCGCCGACGTGTTCGCACTCTACCTCAAGACCAAGAACTTCCACTGGCACGTCTCGGGCCCGCACTTCCGCGACTACCATCTGATGTTCGACGAGCACGGCACGCAGATCTTCGCCATGACCGACCCGATCGCCGAGCGCGTGCGCAAGCTCGGCGGCATGACGCTTCACTCCATCGGCCAGATCGCCAAGCTGCAGCGCGTAGAGGACAACGACGCCGATTACGTCGACCCCGAGGGCATGCTGGCGGAGCTCGCCGAGGACAACAAGGATCTCGTCGCGCGCATGCGCGAGGTGCACGGGCTCACCGACGACCACAAGGACTACGCCACGTCGAGCCTGCTCGACCAGTGGATCGACGAGACGGAACGCCGCCTATGGTTCCTGTTCGAAGCCTCCCGCAGCGAGGTGTCGGGACACTGACGTCCCCTTCCCCGGCGGGGAGCAGATCGATGCGACCTTCACGAAAAAACCGGCGCGAGTTACCTCGCGCCGGTTCCTTATGTCTGGCCCTGTCTGCTAGGGCAACGCATAGACCGTCAGCGTGCCGCCGAGATCGGTGTACTGCTTGAGGCCGGCGTAGTTGCCGACTGCACCCAGTCCGTCGGTCGGCTTGTCGAGTCCGGCGGCGAGGCCGATGCCGGCCCAGCCCCCGACGCCCGACAGGATGCCGAGGTACTGCTTGCCGTTCACGGCATAGGTCATCACGTTGCCGATCGAGCCTGAGGGCAGGCGGTGCTTGAACAGCTCCGCACCGTCCTTCTGGTCGCGGCACTTGAAGTAGCCGTCGAGCGTACCGTGGCAGGCGATGCCGCCAGCCGTCGTCAGCACGCCGGACCAGACCGAGAACGGCTCATCGATGGCTTTGATGATCTCGCCCTTGGCCGGATCCCAGATGGTGAACTTTCCGGTGTTGGTCTGTCCCTCGGGCGGGAACATCGACAGCGTCGCGCCGACATACGGCTGCCCTGGCGTGTACGAAACCTTGAACGGCTCGTAGTCCATGCAGACGTTGTTGGTCGGAATGTAGATGTGTCCCGTCAAGGGCGAATAGGACACCGGCTGCTGGTCCTTGAAGCCAAGGGCCGCGGGGCAGATGTTCTTCGTGTTGACGTCGGGGCCATTCAGGAACGTCGACTTGTCCTTGTTGACCTTCGGGCGGCCGTACGTCGGGCTCGACTTGTCGAGATCGACGCCGGACGACCAGTTGAGGGCCGTGTTGTAGGGCTTGGCGACGAGCGGCTCGCCGGTGAGGCGATCGATCGTGTAGCCGAAGCCGTTGCGGTCGAAGTGTGCAAGCACGTCGTGCTTGGCGCCGTTGATTTCCATGCCGTCGGTCATCTGGTACGCCCACTTTGCGACACCGGTATCCGGATCGCGGGCGAACATCGTCATCGACCATTTCTGATCGATCTGCTTGCCGTCAGCGCTTGCACGCTGTGCGGGGTTCCACGTCGAGGGATTGCCCGTGCCGTAGTAAAAGAGGTTGTTCACGGGATCGTAGGCCGCATATCCCCAAACGCTGCCGCCGCCGATCTTCCACTGATCGCCGGTCCAGGTCTTGAGAGAGCTATCCTTCCCGACGGGTTTGCCGAGCGAGATGGTTTTCTCCGGATCGACAAGGACGTCTGAATCCGGTCCCATCGAGTAGGCGCGCCACAGCCGCTTGCCGTCGGCAAGGCTGTAAGCCGTGATCGAGCAGCGCACGCCGAACTCGGCGCCCGATGTGCCCATCAGCACCTTATCCTTGACGATGGTCAGGCTGCCCGTGTGGGTCTCGCCCTTCTTCGGATCGCCATTCACGGCTTTCCAAAGCTCCTTGCCGGTCTTGGCGTCCAATGCCACGAGCGTGGTGTCGGCCTGGCCAAGAATGACTTTCCCCTCCGCGTACTGCACGCCACGGTTGACCGTATCGCAGCACATGACGGGAATGACCGACGGGTCCTGCTTCGGCGAGTACTTCCACAACACCCTCGGTCCTTCCGGATTGGAGATGTCGAGGGCGAAGACGTTGTTCGGGAACGCCGAATGAACGTACATCGTGTTGCCGATGACGAGCGGGCCGCCTTCGTGACCACGAAGGACGCCTGTCGAGAACTGCCACGCGACTTTCAGATCCTTCACGTTCTCCGTGTTGATCTGATCGAGCTTCGAGTAGCGCCAGCCATTGTAGCTGCCTTGCTGCATGGCCCAGTTGTTCGGATCGGACGTGTTCTTGATCACGTCTTCGTTCGCGAACGCGGGTGACGCTGCAGCCAGTGCGGCTATTGCCACGGCTGGACTTGCCCACTTTCTCATTACTTCCTCCACATGCTAACGTCACCGTCGGTGACGTTGCTTGAAGCCCACTTCGGACGTTGCCGGGAGGATGAAGAGAAACGCGTCTTCCGCGATTGCAAGCGTGGCAAAGCTCTTCGCATGGTCGCGTACTTTCATCCTCCCAACTCCCTGAGATGATGAAAGCGTGAGCTTCGCTGCGATAAGGAAACAGTGCACGATCCCTACCGCGGCCTTCAGGTGAACCTGAAGGTCATCATCGCAGTAGGAATCATCGGCCATCGGGGCGGTTATGAGGGAGATTCCATTCCCTGGGCCCGGGAACTCGTCCCGAACTTGCCGGATACGTTAGTATGAATACCGACGGAGTCAACACGAATTTTCACGCTGCCGTGAGATTGCGTGAGGTCGAGTGATGGAGTCCGTCTGCGGCAGGAACGGACTTCCTCGCCTGACAAAATAAGCTCCACCCGCCACGCATTGCGGAGGGCGATCCTGTCGAGCGCCTGATGCTCCCAGAACGACGCCGCCCTCAGCTATCGGCCGGAGACGACCCTTGACCGGGTTACCCGGGCAGGCACAGCCAGGCGCCGAGGCAGGTTTTGGGGGTCGTCACCTTGCATGACGTCTGCCAGGCACGGCACGTCGTTGTACCGGGGCCGTCTTCGCACTTGGTGTGGACGGGACCTTTGCCTTCGCGGCCCTGCCCATAGATTATGTTTGCAAGTCCGTTCGTTGCAAAAAGCGCAGCGATATCGTGTGTTACCGCTTCGCCGACCGATCCGACCTTGACGCAGTCTGCGTGAGCGCTTGCCGACAGTGCGCAGAACGCCGCCG
>JAFKKW010000321.1 GCA_017304275.1 Hyphomicrobiales bacterium
GCTGCAGCAGGCGTTCCGCGACATCGCCCTCAAGATCAACGAGCTTTACCTGACGCACTGAGGCAGCCGCGCGCCTCCGACGACGCGCCGGATCTCACGATCCGGCGCCTTTTTTTGCCGGCGCGGCTTCTCCACAGCGACGACTTCAGACGTGATCGCGCCGCAATCGATATGGCAGAGTGCGCCTTTCCCCCGCGCACGAAAAGGGCGGCCTCTTGATCTCGAACCTCATCGGCCGCGCCGCGGTGCTGGCCTCAGTGGCGTGCGCGCTCGCAGCGTGCTCCTCGCCGGGATCTCCTCCCGATCCGGGGGCCGCTGCCTCGCCCGACGCCGGCGACGGCGTGCGCCGCGATCCCGTGGTCGCGGGGCGGCGGGCGCGGGTGTTCGTGATGGCCGGCTTCGGCGAGCACTGCGAGAGCCTGGCAGCGCCGACGATCACCATCACCCAGCCGCCCGCCAAAGGCAGCGTGTCGTTCGAGCCCGGACAGGAGACGACAATCAACACCAGCGCGTCCGGCACCTGCATCGGGCAACGCGTGCTCGGAACGGGGATCTACTACACCGCCCGGCCGGGCGAGACCGGAGCGGACACCTTCGCCGTCGAAGCCTCGCTCGAGGGCTCCATCACGCGGCGTACGTTTTCCATCCAAATCGTGGATTGAACGGCCGTCGCAGCCGAAAGTCGGACGAATGAGCCGTTGTGCACTGCATTCCGGCCTCGTAGGGTGACCCCCCGCTCGCCTCAGGGGCTCCCACCGGGGCCCCCTTCCCTGACCTCATTTCGATCGACCGCCGCATGGCCACCAAATCCCAGCGCACGCGTATCACCGCCCAGGAAGCGCTGCAGTTCCACGCCCAGGGCAAGCCCGGCAAGCTCGAGATCACGCCGACGAAGCCGCTGGTCACACAGCGCGACCTCTCGCTCGCCTATTCGCCCGGTGTCGCGGTGCCCGTCGAGGCCATCGCCGAGACCCCTTCGCTCGCCTACGACTACACGAACAAGGGCAACCTCGTGGCCGTGGTGTCGAACGGCACGGCCATTCTCGGTCTCGGCAATCTGGGGGCGCTCGCAGCCAAGCCCGTGATGGAGGGCAAGGGCGCGCTGTTCAAGCGCTTCGCCGACATCGACGCCATGGACCTGCTGGTCGATACGCAGGACGTCGAGGCGTTCATCAATTGCGTGCGTTATCTGGGCCCCTCCTTCGGCGGCATCAACCTCGAGGACATCAAGGCACCGGACTGCTTCATCATCGAGGATCGCCTCAAGGAGCTGCTCGACATCCCCGTCTTCCACGACGACCAGCACGGAACGGCGATCATCGCGGCTGCGGGACTGCTCAATGCGCTCGAGCTCACGGGCCGCGACATCGCCGACTGCAAGCTGGTCGTGAACGGCGCCGGTGCAGCCGGCATCGCCTGCATCGGTCTCGCCGTCGCGCTCGGGCTCAAAGCGAAGAACGTCATCCTCTGCGACACCAAGGGCGTCATCTACCAGGGGCGCAAAGAGGGCATGAACCAGTGGAAGAGCGCGTATGCCGCCAAGACCAAGGCGCGCACGCTCGCGGAGGCGCTCGAAGGCGCGGACGCGTTCTTCGGGCTCTCGGCCAAAGGCGCCGTGACGGGCGAGATGGTCGCCTCCATGGCGGAGAAGCCGATCATTTTCGCGATGGCCAATCCCGATCCGGAGATCACGCCCGAGGAGGTCCAGGCCGTGCGCGACGATGCGATCGTCGCCACCGGGCGCTCGGACTATCCGAACCAGGTCAACAACGTGCTCGGCTTCCCGTTCATCTTCCGCGGCGCGCTCGACGTGCAGGCACGCACGATCAACGACGAGATGAAGATCGCGGCGGCGCGGGCGCTCGCGGCGCTGGCGCGCGAGGACGTTCCGGACGTGGTGACGGCGGCGTTCCTCGGGCGGCGTCCGACGTTCGGCCCCGAGTACATCATTCCGGCGCCGTTCGACCCGCGGCTGATGAGCCACGTCCCGCCGGCGGTCGCGAGGGCGGCGATGGACTCCGGCGTGGCGCGCCGCCCGATCGTCGACATGGAGGCCTACGTCTCGCGGCTCAACGCGCGGCTCGATCCGGTCTCGGACTGGCTGCATTCGATCTTCGAGCAGGTGCGCGCAGCGCCCAAGCGCATCGTGTTCGCCGAGGGCGAGGATCCGGCCGTGATCCGTGCGGCCAACAGCTATGTCGCGCAGGGGCTCGGCCGACCTGTCCTGGTCGGCACGGAGCAGACGGTCCGCGAGCGCATCCGCGAAGCAGGCATCCGGCTCCGGGACGGGTTCGAAATCGTCGATATGCGCAACTCGCCGCTGACGGAGGAGTTCACCGAGATCCTCTACGCGCGGCTGCAACGGCGCGGCTTCCTCAAGCGCGACTGCCTGCGGATGGTGATGAACGAACGCAACGTGTTCGCCGCCCTGCTGGTCGCGCACGGGCATGCGGACGGCATGGTGGCCGGCGTGACGCGCAACTGGGCGAGCGTGTTCCAGGACGTACGGCGCGTCATCGATCCGGAGCCGGGCCGGCATGTGATCGGGGTCAGCCTCGCGCTCTGCCGCGGCCGCGGCGTGCTGGTCGCCGACACCAACGTGCACGAGATGCCGACCGCCGAGGAGCTTGCCGATATCGCCACCGAGGCGGCGCAGGCGGCGCGCAAGTTCGGCATGGACCCGCGCGTCGCGCTGCTTACCTACTCGACGTTCGGGCAGCCGCCGAGCGAGCGCGGCGACCAGGTGCGGGAAGCCGCCTACATCCTGTCCGAGCGCGGCGTCGATTTCGAATTCGACGGCGACATCGCGGCCGATGTGGCGCTCTCGGCGGACCTGATGAAGCACTATCCGTTCTGCCGCCTGACCGGGCCCGCCAACGTGCTCGTGATGCCCGCCGTACATGCGGCCTCCATCTCGACCAAAATGCTCAAGGAGCTTGGCGGGGCGACGCTGATCGGGCCGCTGCTGGTCGGTCTCGAGAGGAGCGTGCAGATCTCGACGCTCGGCGCGAAAGAGGCGGACATCCTGAATCTTGCCGCGCTCGCGGCTTACGACCTCGGGAGCTGAGGGCCGTAGGCGCCCTCCGCAGTCTTGAAAGTCCGACGCGCGGGGACGACGTCACCGTCATGCATACCCATTCGCATTCCCACCAATCCGGACACGACCATTCCCATGCGCACGGCGCGGGCGCCAGCGAACGGCGCATCGGGATCGCGGCGCTGCTGACCGGGCTCTTCATGCTGGCCGAGGCTGCCGGCGGCATGATCTCGGGATCGCTGGCGCTGCTCGCGGATGCCGGACACATGATGACGGACTTCGCCGGTCTCGTGCTGGCGTGGCTCGGGTTCCGCGTCGCGCGGCGGCCGGCGGACTGGAAGCGGTCCTACGGCTACGACCGGTTCGGCGTGCTGGTGGCCTTCGCCAACGGTCTGGCGCTGTTCGCGATTGCGGGCTGGATCGTGGTCGAAGCGATCCACCGCCTGAATGCGCCCGCCCCCGTTCTCGGGGGCATCATGTTCTGGGTGGCGCTGGCAGGCCTCGGCGTCAATCTCCTCGCTTTCCGGCTGCTGCAAGGCGGCGACCACGGGAACCTCAACGTGCGCGCGGCGGCGTTGCATGTCGTCGGAGACCTTTTGGGCTCGGTCGCGGCGCTGGCGGCGGCGGTCATCATTCTCACGACGGGATGGACGCCGATCGATCCGATCCTGTCGGTGCTGATCCTG
>JAFKKW010000322.1 GCA_017304275.1 Hyphomicrobiales bacterium
TCACGGTCGGCGACCAGACCTACGTCTACTATTCGCTCCCCGATGCGGAGAAGAACGGGCTCTCCGGCATCTCGAGGCTTCCCTATTCGATGAAGGTTCTGCTCGAGAACCTGCTGCGCCACGAGGATGGCCGCTCGGTCACCAAGGCCGACATCGTCGCCATGTCGGAGTGGCTGGAGAACAAGGGCAAAGCGGAAAAGGAGATCGGCTTTCGCCCCGCGCGCGTGCTGATGCAGGATTTCACCGGCGTTCCCGCCGTTGTCGATCTCGCCGCCATGCGCGACGGCATGCTGATGCTCGGCGGCGACGCGAAGAAGATCAATCCGCTGGTGCCGGTCGACCTCGTCATCGACCATTCGGTGATCGTCGACGCTTTCGGCAATCCGAACGCTTTCAACACCAACGTCGAGCTCGAGTACGAACGCAATGGCGAGCGCTACCTGTTCCTGAAATGGGGCCAGGACGCGTTCGCCAACTTCCGCGTCGTGCCGCCGGGCACCGGCATCTGCCATCAGGTGAACCTCGAGTATCTGGCGCAGACGGTGTGGACCGCGAAAGCGGCGGACGGCGAGACGCTCGCCTATCCCGACACGCTGGTCGGCACCGACAGCCATACGACGATGGTCAACGGCCTTGCCGTGCTCGGCTGGGGCGTAGGCGGCATCGAGGCCGAGGCCGCGATGCTCGGCCAGCCGCAGTCGATGCTGATCCCGGAGGTCATCGGCTTCAAGCTCACCGGCGCGCTGAAGGAGGGCATCACCGCGACCGACCTCGTGCTCACCGTAACGCAGATGCTGCGCAAGAAGGGCGTGGTCGGAAAGTTCGTCGAATTCTACGGCGCCGGCCTCGACCATCTGACGCTCGCCGACCGCGCTACGATCGCCAACATGGCGCCCGAGTACGGCGCCACCTGCGGTTTTTTCCCTGTCGACGGCGAGACGCTGAACTACCTCAACATATCCGGCCGCGACGCGGCACGCGTGGCACTCGTCGAAGCCTATGCCAAGGCGCAGGGCCTGTTCCGCACCAAGGAGTCGGGCGATCCCGTATTCACCGACACGCTTGAGCTCGACCTCTCGACGGTTGTTCCCTCGATGGCCGGGCCTAAGCGTCCCGAGGGCCGCATTGCGCTTCCGGACGTCAAGGGCGGCTTCGCGACCGCGCTCGAATCCGAATACAAGAAGCCGGGCGAAGCCGGAAAGCGCGTCCCCGTCGAGGGGCGCGACTTCGATCTCGGCCACGGCGATGTGGTGATCGCTGCCATCACGAGCTGCACCAACACGTCCAATCCGTCGGTGCTGATCGCCGCCGGCCTGCTCGCGCGCAATGCCGCCGCCAAGGGATTGACGTCGAAACCCTGGGTCAAGACCTCGCTCGCGCCGGGAAGCCAGGTCGTTGCCGCCTATCTCGACAAGTCGGGTCTGCAGAGAGACCTCGACCAGGTCGGCTTCAACCTCGTCGGCTCCGGCTGCACCCCCCGCACCGGAAACTCGGGCCCCCTCCCGGCCGAGATCTCGAAAGCGATCAACGACAACGGCCTCGTCGCCGCCGCCGTGCTCTCCGGTAACCGCAACTTCGAAGGCCGCGTGAGCCCGGACGTGCAGGCCAACTATCTCGCCTCCCCGCCGCTGGTGGTCGCCTACGCGCTGGCGGGCTCGGTGGCGCGCGATCTCACGACCGAGCCGCTCGGCACGGGCAGCGACGGCAAGCCCGTGTACCTGAAGGACATCTGGCCGACCAACCACGAGATCCAGACCTTCATCGCCGAGAACATCTCGCGCGACCTCTTCAAGTCGAAGTATGCGGACGTCTTCCACGGCGACGACCGCTGGCGCACGATCAAAGCCGGCACGGGCCTGACCTACGGTTGGGATTCGAAGTCGACCTACGTCCAGAACCCGCCCTACTTCAGCGGCATCACCAAGACCGCCCGTCCCATCACCGACATCGAGGGCGCGCGCATCCTGGCGCTGTTCGGCGATAAGATCACCACCGATCACATCTCGCCCGCAGGCTCGATCAAGACCGCCTCGCCCGCGGGCAAGTATCTGCTCGACGAAGGCGTGAAGCCCGCCGACTTCAACCAGTACGGCACGCGGCGCGGAAACCACGAGGTGATGATGCGCGGCACGTTCGCCAACATCCGCATCAAGAACTTCATGGTGAAGGATGACTCCGGCAACGTCGTCGAAGGCGGCTACACCATCCACCACCCCTCGGGTGAAAGGCTCGCCATTTACGACGCCGCGCAACGTTACGCCGCCGAAGGCGTGCCGCTGGTCGTGTTCGCGGGCGTCGAGTATGGCAACGGTTCCTCGCGCGACTGGGCTGCCAAGGGCACCAACCTCCTGGGCGTCAAGGCCGTCGTCGCCCAGTCGTTCGAGCGCATTCATCGCTCGAACCTCGTCGGCATGGGCATCGTGCCGTTCGTCTTCGAGCAGGGCACGAGCTGGCAATCGCTGGGGCTCGACGGCAGCGAGACGGTGACTCTCAAGGGGCTCGCCAGCATCAAGCCGCGCCAGATCGTCGAGGCGGCGATTACCAAAGCCGACGGCACGGTTCGGAACGTGCCGCTGATCTGAAGGATCGATAAGCTGGACGAGATCGAACACTTCAAGAACGGCGGCATCCTGCAGTACGAGCTGCGCAACCTTGCGGCCTAGGGCGGCCCGCGATTAGGCAGGCGCGTTCGCGCCTTCCTCCACCCCCGTCAGGGAGGATGGTGGCGTCGTGAGCAAGGCTGCCTTTGGCGCGACGGCCCGAACCGCCAAGGGACCGTCGTCCGGGCGTCCTTCCGGCGTCCCTTCCCGGCGATGGCCGTCCTTACGGGCGGAGAACGCCATCCGTGGCTGCTGCTGGTGCGCGGCCCTGGACCGGCGGCGCGCGAACCCCTATTTGTTGCTTTGTACAAGCCGGGGTCCCGGATCCTGGCAGCACAAGAAGCGGTCGTGTCGAAATTTCATCTCATGCGCCTTCTGGTGGCTTGCGCGGCGGGTCTGCTGATCGCGCCGGCGTTCGCCGTCGAAGAGACGCCGGACGCCAATGCGGGGCAGACTGAGCCCCGCGCGGTGATCGAGATGTACACGAGCCAGGGCTGCTCCGATTGTCCGGCCGCCGACGCGCTTCTGAAACGCTATCTTGATCAAAAGAACATCGTCGGCCTGACGCTGCCCGTCGACTATTGGGATTACCTCGGCTGGAAGGACACGCTGGCCGGCGTGCGCAACAGCGAGCGCCAGCGCGATTATGCGGAGCGCTTCGGCACCGGCACCGTCTACACGCCCCAGGCCATCGTCAACGGCGCTGTCGAGGTGCTCGGCTCGAGCCGCTCCGAGATCGAGCGCGCGATCAGTGCCACCGAGACGGCGCTCTCGGGCAGCCGCGTACCCGTACATTTCTGGCACTATGGCAACAGCGTGATCATCGAAGCCGGCAGCGCGCCGAACGACGCCGACCCCAAGGAGGCGACCATCTGGCTCGCCGTCGTGCAGCGGCGTGTCGACGTCGAGGTCAAGGGCGGCGAGAACAAGGGCAAGACGCTGACCTACTACAACGTCGTGCGCGAGTTGACTCCGGTCGGCGTCTGGAACGGCCGTCCGACCACCATTCGTCTCGCGCGCGCCGACATCATGCGCCCCGAGACCGAGGATCTTGTCGTCCTGATCCAGGAATCCAAAAGCGGCCCCATCATCGGCGCCGCCCGCTTGGGTGACTGAGATCC
>JAFKKW010000323.1 GCA_017304275.1 Hyphomicrobiales bacterium
GAAGTTCTTGCCGTGGAGCAGAACCGCGGTGCGGCCGTTTGCGGGGCCGGACGGGGCAACGTCCATGTAGGCCATCGTGAGCGCCTGACCTTGGGACGTGAACGCGTGCGTCTGCACGGGGTATGGGTACGCAAAGCCTTCCAGCATGGCGTCGGCGCGGGCCTGGGGTGCCAACAGCGTCATTGCGGCGGCGAAAAGTGCGGCGCGTCGTCCCTGCATCGGAAGGTCCCCTTTTCGTTGCTCCCGGCATATGGCGTTCCTACCGCGGCGCACAAGGCTTTCCGAGGCCTGCCGTTAAGCATGGGTGTCCGGGGCGGCCGTTCTTCTCTTTCCTCCTGCGTCCACTATGTTAAGGGGAGCTTTCCGCAAATCGTCTGATCCGGGGCTCGGCCTGGCCCGTATCGACCGCGCATATTCCCTGCAGTTTACGCGATGAGGCAATCGCTCCTCCCATGACAAACAAGCTCATAAAGGTCACCGACGCCGAAGCCGTTCGCGCCGCTGCGTCGCCCACGCGCGAGGAGGCCGAGGCCGCCGTGCGCACGCTGCTCCGCTGGGCCGGCGACGATCCCACGCGTGACGGGCTGATCGAAACTCCGAAGCGGGTCGTGAAGGCGTTCGAGGAGTATTTCCGCGGGTATCACGACGATCCCGAGGCGATCCTGCAGAAGACCTTCGAGGAGACCGAGGGCTACGACGAGATGATCGTGCTGCGCGGCATCCGTTTCGAGAGCCATTGCGAGCACCATCTGGCGCCGATCATCGGCCGCGCCTGGGTCGGCTACATTCCGAACGGGCGCGTGGTGGGCATCTCGAAGCTCGCGCGCGTGGTCGAGGCCTACGCCAAGCGCCTGCAGATCCAGGAAAAGATGACGGCTCAGATCGCCAATGCCATCGAGAGCGCGCTCGGCCCGCAAGGCGTCGCGGTGGTGATCAAGGCCGAGCACCATTGCATGACCACGCGGGGCGTGCACAAGCCGGGAACCGACATGGTGACCAGTCGCATGCTCGGCATCTTCCGGGACAGCGCCATCACGCGGCAAGAATTCCTGTCGATGATCGATTGATCTCTACCGATCTGGTTCAACCAACCCGCCGGGGTTATTCCCGGCGGCTTTTATTTGTGGAGTGGCGCGTTGAGCGACGCGAAGACGGTTCTCATCACAGGCGCCTCGAGCGGTATCGGCCGCGCGACGGCGGAGCTGTTCGCGTCCAACGGCTGGAACGTCGCCGCGACGATGCGCACGCCCGAGAAGAGCGCTCTCGGGTCGGTTTCCGAGCGCATCAGGCTTTTCACGCTCGACGTGACGGATCAGGCGTCGGTCGATGCGGCGGTGCGGGACGTTCTGGACCGGTTCGGGACCATCGACGTGGTGGTCAACAATGCCGGCTACGGTCTCGTTGGGCCGTTCGAGGCGCAGACGGATGCGCAGATCCGCCGTCAGTTCGAATGCAACCTGTTCGGCGTCCTCAACGTGACGCGGGCGGTGCTACCGCACATGCGCGCGCGCCGGCAGGGCCGCATCGTCAACGTCGCCTCGGCGGCGGGACGGATGACGATTCCGCTGCATTCGATGTACAGCGCAACCAAGTGGGCGCTCGAGGGTTTCTCCGAAGGGCTGTGGCTCGAGCTTCGCCAGCACAACATCAAGGTCAAGATCATCGAGCCGGGCATGATCAAGACCGATTTCTTCGACCGCTCGCGCGAGGTCGCGACCAAGCCGGGGCTGACAGCGTACGATGCGTTCGTCGATACGGTGATGCCCAACATCAAGGCGTGGGAGGACGCGGGCGCCGAGCCGAGCGTGGTCGCGCGCAGCATCTGGCGCGCCTCGACCAGCATCTGGCCGCGGCTGCGCTACCAGCCGAATGCGACGTTCACGGTGTGGGGGCGTAGCTGGGTTCCCGGTCACCTCTATGTGCGGCTGATCCGACGGATCTTCAACGCTTGGTGATCGCGCCGCGCCGGCCCGCCCCTTGATCTCACGCAATGCCGGCATATGACAGGTCTTGCGATGCTTCTGCTAGTCAAGGATGGGCGGATGACAAATGACCAAGATCCTGTGTGCGATCGACGACGCCGGACATAGTGCGAAGGCGATCGACGTCGGCGTTGCGCTCGCCAAGGCGCTCAATGCCGAGCTGACCTTCATCGCCGTCAATCAACTGGTCGGCGGCTATGGCGGCGGTGGCGTGCCGGCGCTGCATTGGACGCAGGAGCAGGAGAGCGCTGTGCTGGCACGTGCGCTCGCCCAGGCGAGGGAGACGGGTGTCGCGAGCGTCGATACGATCGCTTTCGAGCGTCGAGATCCGGCGCGGCAGATCACGAGCTATGCAGAGGAGAACGGCTACGACCACATCGTGGTCGGGACCGGCGGCAAGGGGTCGATGCTGCGGATGATGCTGGGATCGGTCTCACGCGATGTTGCGGATCGCGCGCATTGCCCTGTGACGATCGCACGCTGAGCCGGCGCTCTTTCCGCTTCCCTAAGGTTGATCTTACGCAATGTGGGTGGAGACACGCGATCCGATGCTGCGATCCATGAACAAACCAAAGGTGGATGGACGATGACCAAGATCCTGTGCGCAATCGACGATACCGAACATAGCCTGCCGGCCATCGATGTTGCGGCCAAGCTTGCGGGTGCGCTCGATGCCGAACTCACGCTGCTCACGGTCAATCAGCTCGTCGGCGGGTATGGCCGCGGCGGCGCGTCGTCGCTGATATGGACCGAGCAAGAGGTTGAAAGCGCGCTTGCGAGGGCGGCTGCCGAAGCGGAGAAAGGCGGCGCCTCGAAGGTCAAGCTGGTGGCGGTGGAAAGCCGCGATATCGCCCAGGGGATTACGGGCTATGCAGAGCAGAACGGTTTCGATCACATCGTCATCGGGACCGGCGGCAAAGGAGCGGTTTCGCGGCTGATGCTCGGATCGGTGTCTCGCGATGTGGTCGGGCGCGCGCATAGTCCGGTGACGGTGGCGCGGTAGACCCGCTCCGAAGCAGGTGCACGTGTGGCCCTGGATGGCCGGGTCAAGCCCGGCCATGGTGAGGGGAGTAGCCGTTTCGAGTCCCGTAAGACTTGAACGAGCTAGAGCCGTTCCGGTTTTGTTGGAATCGGGGAACGGCTCTAGGTCTTTGTTTGGCCGTGCTTCTTATCGGACTTCGTGAGGTCACGGCTTTGCCATGACCCGCTTCCTACTTTTCCGGAAGCACTCTAGAGAGCGCGATCCGCCGATTGATCAGGATCGCGCTCTAGGTCTTCGAAAAGACCTAGGGACTGAAGTGATCGCGGCCTAGTCGTAGTCGACCGCCATCAGGTAGAGGCCGGCGGCCGGGGCGACGGGGCCGCACGCCGTGCGGTCGCGGGCTTCGAGCGCCGCGCCGAGGTCGTCGGCGGTCCATTTGCCGTCGCCGACGAGCTTCAGGCTGCCAACGATCGAGCGCACCTGGTTGTGCAGGAACGAGCGGGCGGATGCGCGAATGCGGATTTCGTCGCCGTGCCGCGTCACCTCGAGCCGGTCGAGCGTGCGCACCGGGGACTTCGCCTGGCATTGGACGGCGCGGAAGGTCGTGAAGTCGTGGCGGCCGATGAGCACGGTGGCGGCGGTGCGCATGGCGTCGGCGTCGATGGTGCGCGGTATCCACCAGACGCGGTGGCGCTCGAGGGCCGGCGGGGCCCGTCGCGCCAGGATGCGATAGAGATAGTGGCGCGCCGTGGCACGCCGCGAGGACGACGACGGGTTGAGGCTTCAGGTAGAAGTTGAGGCCGTCTCGCAGCTTGTCCGGCAGCCATTCTCTTTCGAGGTCGACGTGCGCAACCTGGCCGCGGGCGTGCACGCCGGCGTCCGTGCGGCCCGCGCCGCGTATGCCGGCAGCTTCGCCCGTAAGCTTCCGGATCGCGCTTTGCAGCGCGCCCTGGATGGACAGGCCGTCGGGCTGGACCTGCCAGCCGACGAACGGTGTTCCGTCGTATTCGATGGTGAGGCGATAGCGCGGCATGGGCTCGTCGCAAATTGGTTTGCAGGCCTCTGCCTAGAGTCTTTCCGATCCGGATGGAAGTACGGCCGTGCGAGCAATCGGCGGGTCTGGATCCCGGCCTGCGCCGGGAAGA
>JAFKKW010000165.1 GCA_017304275.1 Hyphomicrobiales bacterium
GTAAGGCCAACATCCGCTTTGCGCCTCTGGACGAGAAAGCAAAGGAGCGCGACATCGTCCAGCATCGCATGGTGCCGCTGATCAACGTCTGGCGCAGGTCGACCGCCCAAGATGCGCGGCAATACGTGCACTATGGCGCGACCACGGTCGACATCTACGACACAGCGCTGACGCTGCAGCTACGCCGGTCGACGCTGATCCTCATCGGTCGGCTGCGCAGGATCGAGAGCGTCCTGATCGATCTGGCGCGTGCTAATCAGGATGCCGTCATGCCGGGGCGCACGCTGGGCCAGCACGCCCTGCCGATCACGTTCGGAAAGAAGGTCAGCACCTGGATCGGCGAGAACCGCCGCAACATCGAGCGGCTCAAGCTGGTTCTTGTCGAGTTGGAGCAGTCGGCGATCCTCAAGGGCGCGGTCGGCACGTATGCCGGTCTCGGGGAGCGAGCGATGGAGATCGAGACGTCGTTCGCGAAGGAGCTGGGATTGCGCGCGCCCTATCCGGACGACTGGCACGGCTCGCGCGATGTCTACGCCAACTATGCGCTGGCGTTGGCGCTGATCAGCAAATCGTTCGGGCACATCGGCCAGGAGCTTTTTCTCCTGCAGACCACGGATATCGGCGAGACGGATGAGCCACGCGATGCGAACTCGGTCAGCAGCAGCTCGATGGCGCAGAAGGTGAACCCGAAACGGTCCGAGGTTCTGATCCAGGCCTCGCGCACGATTCCGCGCCTTGCGGAGGTGGTCCTTGACGACGTCGTGAACTTCTTCGAGCGTGACAATACCTCGGGGCCGAACGCCGCACTGGAGGAGATCTCGATCAAATCCGGAGACAACCTCAAGACCGCGCTAGAGCTCCTGGAGCAGCTCGAGGTCAATCGCGATGCCATGCGCGCGAACCTCGGCCGGACCAAAGGGTTCATCATGGCGCAACGCGTCGCTTTCGCGCTTTCGGCAGAGCTTGGGAAGGAGCGGGCGGACAAGCTCGTGCACGACATCATCCACCGCGCCATGCAGAAGACCATCGCGTTCCGGACCGCTCTCCTGGACGACCCGACTGCATCGCGATTGCTGTCGGCGGCGGAGATCGACCGGCTTCTCGAAGCAGATGGGTATCTGGGTCTTTCTCGCGCGTCCGTCGAGGCGGTCATCGCGCGCGCGAAGGCGCTCGGGCGATCGGACCCGGCCGATTAGCCGGCGCGCGGAAACAAGGGCCCGGCCGGTGTGCAGGCGCCATTTTCGTTTCCGGAATGTCTTTTGAGATCAATGCGAAACGTTGGTTGCGGGAGGGTGCCTTGGGCTTCGCTTGCCGGGGACAGATGAGCTTGAGCGGCATATTAGTCAAGTGGCCGAGTTTGGGCTCGATCTTCGTCCGCTGGCGCATGTCGCGGGGTTGAGTCCTGTGCCGCGAAGGCAAGACGGGGGCAGCAGGGGTGCCCGTTAAATACGCGGATTAGTCCAATGTGCAAGGGCGCACCGGGTCCTAGCAATGGGCAGGATCGGACGCTGCCGTGCGGCGGAAGGCGTATTCGATCTGCGGCGCATGCTCGGGCTTGAGGCTGGGATACCGTCCCGCGTACAGGCGATAAGGCAGCACGCCGCCGCTGCGTCGGAGCCGTTCAAAAAGCATCGCCATAGCGTCTTCTGAAAGGCCAAGCGGCGCGGCAGCGGAAAGGAAGCGCCGGTAGTGAAGGATGTAGCTGATGACGGCCGGTATGAACCGCTCGGCGGATACTTGCAGACACCGATAAAGGAATGAGGCGTGCGGCGTGGCGTCGAAAAGCGCGTCGCCTGGTCCGACCCGGAGGAGAGCTTTGTATTCGTCGGGGTGGTCAGCGGCGATGATGGCGAACGGAAGGACGGTCTTACGCGGGCCGAAGCCCCTCTTTCCGAGTGTGTGCGTGACGACGTAACGGTGAACGGGTTCCGCGGGGTCGCGAATTTTCCGCGCCGAAGCGAAGCCGAAGGCCATGCAGGCAGCCGCAAGCACTGGATCGAGATGGCTGGCGGCGCGTTTTTCAAACGCGCGCATGCCCGCGAGCAAAGGTCCAGCAGGTTCTGCCATGCCGTCTTCGCCGATAAGACGCGCGATGGCATCAGCCGTCGTGGCGGTGCAATCGGGCTCGCTCAGAGCGCAATACCAACGATCTATGAACGTGCGGTTTGGTCGGCTCTCGTCCGGCAGGATCTCGGCCATGGCAAGCGCACCTGCAAGCATCGGCCGGATATTTTGCGGGGCCTTGCTGAAAGCGGCTTGCGCCCGCGCGGCAAGACCGCTGGCGACGAACCGCTCGATCGCTTCGGTGCGGAAAACGAGCGGACAAAATGCGGGCGTCCCGGGCAGGTTGTTGCGCACGCGCTGACGTGGCGCGTTCTCGGCCTTTCCGGGATATTGGAGCGCGGGATTGAGCGCATTGACATAGGAGCCGCGGCGCAGCGGCGGCACGTCGAGGACGCTACCCGTGAGCCATTCATAGAGAAACCAGATGCGCCGCGCGTAACCTCCCGTCGGCTTCGCGCGCACGATCGTCTCGATCGCCTCAGGATCGATGGCGCTGAACAGCGCGCTGAGAACACCGAGATCAAGGCCTTCGTATTTGAAGGCGAAGGTGAGATGGCCTTCAAGGTCCGCGCGGGGTGCATGGCGCGGGGTGAGCAGCTTCCAGCCGTCCCGTTCGACAATCCTGTGACGCGCACCGATGGCGAACAGCATGCGCGGAAGCGGTGCCGCAAGATTGTAGGCGGCGATCAGCGCGCCGTAGCCTGCCGGCGTCCCTTCGGCGGGCAACGTACGGCCGTGAATTTGCGTGACGGCACGCGGAAATGGCAGGGGCGGGCGCATGGGAATCCGCCTGAAGCAGGCTGAAAAACGATTGCTGACGCGGTGTGAATAACGGTGACGGGGCGCATGAATTTCGATGATTTGCGGCCCGTCACCGCGTGTTGCCGTCAGTGTTTGCGGGGAGCCTTGGGGGCCGCGTCCAGTGCGGCGAGGGTCTCCTCGACCCATTCGGGGTCGTCGAGCTTGACGGCAATGGCAACGATGAGAGCTTGGCCAAGGCTGGCCGAGGCCTCATCGGAAAGATGGGGAAGCAGCAACGCGAAGCTCCCATCGGGATTGATCACCAAGGCGGCCTGATCGTTCTGCAGGACCGTTCCGTGATCGCTGTGTGCGGGTTGGTTCATGACGTGTCGTCCCTTCCTAGGCGATAGCCGCGCGGGCGGTTGTGTTTTGCGCTGCGGCCTGAGTTGAGCCTTTCCTGCCGCTGCCTCCAGCCTTCCTTGCCGGCTGCGTTGGCTGTGAACCGTGGCGCCAACGTAGGTTCGGTGATGTCCTTTGTATTGGCCACGAACTGGTCAATGCGCTCGCGCGCCTTGTGAACGCGCTCGGCCTCTTCAAGGCGAAGCTTGCGCGTCAGGCTGGTCCGGAGCGATTTTCGCTCTCGCGCCTCGAGCTTGGCGAGTACGTCCAGGCGGCGCTGATGCAATGCCTTCTCGCGTTCATGACGGCGGCGGAGCGACTTCTGCGCCTGGGCCTGTCGCTGTGCGGGATTAAGTGCCGGATTTTTTATGATCGGCGCAAGAATGGAGCGAAGGCCCGGCACGCGCTCGATCAGGGCAAACAGCCGAATGGCTGCGCCGGTGAACGGCTTTTGCCGTTCTGCGAGTTGCACGGCATCAAGGGCAAGCCGCTCTGCCGCATGC
>JAFKKW010000166.1 GCA_017304275.1 Hyphomicrobiales bacterium
GCTCGAGGACGCGGTCGCGGACATGCTGAGACCCATGCTCCAGCAATGGGTTGCCGAAAACATGCCCCGTATCATCGAGCGTGCGCTTCGGACCGAGGTCGCGCAGTCGGTCCAACCCCGGAACAAGCCGCCCGGGACCTGATGCGTCGTCGACGCAGATCCATCATGCTCTGCGGGCGATTCGCGGCCCGCGCCCGTTGGTGCGGCCGTGATCGTCCGCCGGCCGATTGACAGGCGGCGAGCGGGTTCGTAGGACGCCAGCTCCCCATTTTTCATCCCGCAAAGGCCCGCGCGACCCATGCTCGACAAGACCTACCAGCCCGCGGAGATCGAGCCGCGCATCAACGAGGCATGGACGCAGGCCGACGCCTTCCGTGCCGGGCGTCCCGACCGGGCTGGCGCGACGCCTTATTCCATCGTCATCCCGCCGCCCAACGTCACGGGCTCGTTGCACATGGGGCACGCGCTCAACAACACGCTGCAGGACGTGCTCGTGCGCTTCGAGCGCATGCGCGGGCGCGACGTGCTCTGGCAGCCCGGCATGGACCACGCCGGCATCGCCACGCAGATGGTGGTCGAGCGCCAACTGATGGAGCGCCAGCAGCCGGGGCGACGCGAGCTCGGACGCGAGGAATTCGTGCGCCGCGTCTGGGAATGGAAAGACCAGTCCGGCGGTATGATCGTCAATCAGCTGAAGCGGCTCGGCGCCTCGTGCGACTGGAGCCGCGAGCGGTTCACGATGGACGAGGGGCTCTCGCGCGCCGTCGTCCGCGTGTTCGTCGAACTCTATCGCAAGGGGCTCATCTACAAAGACAAGCGGCTCGTCAACTGGGACCCCAAGTTTCAGACCGCGATCTCCGACCTCGAGGTGGTTCAGGTCGAGAAGAAGGGCTCGTTCGCGTGGACGGACGGCGATCCCGAGAAACCGTTCGATGCGGAGGCGCTGGGGAAGGTCCTGAAGAAGGACCCGTCCGGGCACATGTATCACTTCCGCTACCCGCTGGCGCAGAAGGTGCCGGGGTACGACTCCGACTTTATTGTGGTGGCGACGACGCGGCCCGAGACGATGCTCGGCGACACGGGCGTTGCCGTGCATCCGGAGGATGCACGCTATGCGGCGCTGCTCAAGGCCGGCGCCAAGGTCAGGCTGCCGCTCGTCGGACGCGAGATCCCGATCGTCGCCGACGAGCATTCCGATCCCGAAAAGGGTACCGGCGCGGTGAAGATCACGCCCGCGCACGACTTCAACGACTTCGAGGTCGGCAAGCGGCACGATCTGGCGAAGATCAACGTGCTCGACGCGTTCGGACGGCTCGTGGACGGTGAGGACGTGCCGGCGGCCTATCGCGGACTCGACCGGTTCGTTGCGCGCAAGAAGGTCGTAGCGGATCTCGCGGCGCTTGGGTTGCTCGCCAAGATCGAGCCGACATCGCATACGGTGCCGCACGGCGACCGCTCGAACGACGTCATCGAGCCGTGGTTGACCGACCAGTGGTACGTCAACGCGGGCGAGCTTGCGAAACCCGCCATCGCGGCGGTCGAGACCGGCAAGACGACGTTCGTGCCGAAGAATTGGGAAAAGACCTACTTCGAGTGGATGCGCAACATCCAGCCGTGGTGCATCTCGCGCCAGCTCTGGTGGGGGCATCAGATCCCGGCCTGGTACGGACCTGACGGCCATGTGTTCGTGGCCTACGACGAGGCGGAGGCGCGTGCGCAGGCGGACAAGCACTACGCCGGATCGAACGCGCCCACTACGCTCACGCGCGACGACGACGTGCTCGACACGTGGTTCTCGTCGGCGCTATGGCCCTTCTCGACGCTCGGCTGGCCGGACGAGACACCGGAGCTCAAGCTCTACTATCCGACAAGCGTGCTCGTCACCGGCTTCGACATCATCTTCTTCTGGGTCGCCCGCATGATGATGATGGGGCTGCACTTCATGAAGGAGGTGCCGTTCCACGACGTCTACATCCATGCGCTGGTTCGCGACGAGCGCGGCCAGAAGATGTCGAAGTCGAAGGGGAACGTCATCGATCCGCTGGCGCTGATCGACAAGTACGGCGCGGATGCGTTGCGCTTCACGCTTGCCGCGATGGCGGCGCAGGGACGCGACATCAAGCTCGCGCCGGCGCGCGTCGAAGGCTATCGCAACTTTGCGACCAAGCTCTGGAACGCGGCACGCTTCGGCGAGATGAACGAGTGCGTGCGCCAGTTCGATTTCGATCCTTCCGCCGTCACGCACACGCTCAACCGGTGGATCGTCGGCGAGACGGAGCGGGCGGCGCATGCCGTCACGTCCGGGCTCGAAGGCTACAAGTTCAACGAGGCGGCGGGTGCGATCTACGAGTTCGTGTGGGGCGTCTACTGCGACTGGTATCTGGAGCTGATCAAGCCGATCCTCGCAGGCGATGACGAGCAGGCGATCACCGAGACGCGCGCCTGCACGGCGTGGGTGCTCGACCAGTGCCTCAAGCTCCTGCATCCGTTCATGCCCTTCATCACGGAGGAGCTGTGGGCGCATATGGTGGAGCACGGGGAGCAACGCCTGTCGCTGCTCTGCCTGTCGGAGTGGCCGCGTCTTTCAGGACTGCAGAGCCCGACGGCGGACGAGGAGATCGGCTGGGTGGTGCGCCTCGTCTCCGAGGTCCGCTCGGTGCGCACGGAGATGAACATTCCGGCGGGCGCCAAGATCCCGCTCGTCGTTTCCGGGGCCAGCGAGGCGACGGTGCAGCGGGCGCGCCGCCACGACGAGACCATTCGGCGGCTGGCGCGTCTCGACGATATCGAGCTTTCGGACGAGGTGCCGAAGGGCGCGGCGTTGATCGTGATCGGGGAAGCGACGGTGGCGCTGCCACTCGAAGGCATCATCGACATGCAAGCCGAGCGCAAGCGGCTGCAGAAGGAGATCGAGAAGGCCGAGGGTGACCGCACCAAGGCGGCGACCTGGCTCGGCAACGAGGCCAACGTGGCCAAGTCGCCCGCGCACGTGGTGGAGCTCAACCGCGAGCGCGTCGCTGATGCGACCGACCGTATCGCCAAGCTGCAGGCGGCGTTGAAGCGCATCGAGGGGTGAGGCGGAGCAGTGCTTCGCACGGACCCCGTTCAGGGCAAAAGATCTATTGCGATAGGAGTCTTGCGCTGGATTCCCGCTCTGCGCTCCCCGGCTCGAGGCCGGGGTCGCTTGGCGGGAATGACGGGAGGTTATGGTGGCGTTCGTGCGGCCCTCCCCGCCGTCATGGCCGCGCGGGCGGCCATCCATGTTAGCGGCCACGTGGGGGATTGAGCGGGAGCACGTCCGCGTCGAAGCGTGCCCTGGATGGCATCTCCGCGGGCAGGACGTCGGCGGGGTGATCGCTCAGAGCGATGCTACGGTCGGGGCCTTGCGGACGCGTAACTCCGCGAGCTTCCATTCGAAGCCGCGCAGTTTCAGGAGCCCGACGTAATGGCGCGTCGGGTCGTTGCGGTCGGCCATTTCGATCTCGAACTCGGTCGGGGAGTGGAACTCGGCGCGTTTGATGCGCGACCAGAAGTTGGCGGCGCGCTCGTGCCACGGCATGGCGTCGAGCCTCGCCTGCTCGCCGGAAATGCTCTCGCGGTAGAACTGGCGCGCGCCGAACAACTGGGGCAAGCCTTCGGGCGTCACGTAGCGCGCGACGAGGTTGTCGACGGCGCGGCGGGAGAGGCCGGTCTTGATACGCTGAC
>JAFKKW010000167.1 GCA_017304275.1 Hyphomicrobiales bacterium
GGCCGATGCGCTGGGACTGCGCGGTCGGGGGACCGGTCAGGTGCGTGTCCGCTACGCGGGCGCTGCACCTCTCGACGGCAACGATGCGCGTGAACGTGAGTTCGCCGCCAGTCGGCCCTGGAACGGCGGCGCTCACATCGCAGCCCTCGAGCGCGAGCAATCGGCACGCGAATGGGCGGCTTATCGCAACGCGCCGCCGGCTCGAAGCCCGATCCCGCCCGCGTCGCCGCCGATGACCGCGTCTAATCGCACACGGTTCCAGGACGACGCTGCGAGCCACGGTCCGCGTTACGGCGAAGGCCCGGGTATCGACGATCGGCGAGCCTATGCCGATGCCGGCCCGCAGCAGGGCGGCACCGAGCCGTGGTCACCCGAGCGCTACCGCGCGGCGATCGCATCGCGCTGAACATTACAATCGTGACAGGACGCTGCCTCCCCTGCGGATGAGCATCCGTGACGCCTTCCGCCGGCCTTGTCGGTGTCCTATATCCTCCCGGCGAGGAATTGGACGCGCGCACAGGGATCGAAAAATGTCGTGCAAGATCAAGAAATTCGCCGCTCTGCTCGGCGCCGGCCTGCTCGCCGTATTGGCCGCATCCGGCATTGGCCTGCAGGACGCGAGCGCGCAGTTTCTCGACAATCTCTTTCCGAAGGAAACGCCGCCGGCGCGCCGCGAAGTGCCTGCTTCGCGCGAGGTCGCGCAATACTCGTTTGCGCCTATCGTCCGCAAGGCGGCACCCGCCGTCGTCAACGTTTACGTACAGCGTCGCGTACAGACGTTCTCGTCCCCGTTCGCCAGCGATCCCTTCTTTCGCCAGTTCTTCGGTGACGCGTTCGGCCAGCCGTCGGAGCGTATTCAGAGCTCGCTCGGCTCCGGCGTGATCGTGAGCGCCGACGGAATCGTCGTGACCAACACCCATGTCATCCGCGGCCGCGGCGAGACGGAAATCCGCGTCGCACTCGCCGACAAGCGCGAGTTCGACGCCAAGGTGCTGACCCAGGACGACAAGACCGACATCGCCATCCTCAAGATCGAGAACGGCGATCATCAGTTTCCGACACTCGAGCTGGAGGACTCCGATACGCTTGAGGTGGGCGACATGGTACTCGCCATCGGCAATCCGTTCGGCGTCGGCCAGACGGTGACCAGCGGCATCGTCTCTGCGCTTGCCCGCAGCGAGATCGGCAACTCCGATTCCCAGGTCTTCATTCAGACCGACGCCGCGATCAACCCTGGCAACTCCGGCGGCGCCTTGGTCGACATGTCGGGCAAGCTGGTCGGCATCAACACCATGATCTTCTCCCAGTCGGGCGGATCGCAGGGCATCGGCTTCGCAATTCCCTCGAACCTCGTGCGGCTTTACGTGCAGGGCGCCGCCGAGGGACGCAAGGTCGAGCGACCCTGGCTCGGTGCGCGCCTCGAGACCGTGACGCGCGACATGGCGGAAGCCCTCGGCCTCGACCGCATTGCGGGCGCCGTCGTCGCCCGCGTGTCCGATGCCGGCCCGGCCGCGCGCGCGGGTCTGCTGGCCGGCGACGTCGTCGTCAGCGTCGATGGTTTCGAGGTGGGCGACGCGCGCGCGGTTCAGTATCGCCTCACCACGCGCGGCATCGGCAGCAAGGTGAAGGTCGGCGTCATTCGCCACGGCCAGCCGCAGACGGTCGAGCTGACGCTGGTGGCCGCGCCGCAGCCGGGCCGCGACGACGTGCGCAATCTGGCGGGTCAGCATCCGCTCGACGGCGCGCGCGTCTCCAATGTTCTGCCCGGCATAGCCGATGAGCTCGGCGTCGACGAGGCGACCGGCGTCATCGTCGTGTCGGTGCGCCGCTCCTCGACGGCTGCGCGTCTCGGCTTCCAGCCGGGGGACGTCATCGTCGAGGTCAACCAGCATAAAATAGAGAGCGTCAGCGACCTCGACGCGCTGCTCGGCACACGCCAGCGCATGTGGCTCGTCGCCGTCCGACGCGGCGACAAGGTCTTCAATCTGCAGGTGCCGGGTTAGCCCGCGGCCTGCTCCCGGGCCGTATATGTGCTCCCCAGTTCCGCCGTTCCGTGTCATCCCGGCCGGAGCGATGGCGCGAAAGCGGCATCGCGCAGAGCCGGGACCCAGGGCCCCCGCTTCAATCCCATGAGGAAAGTCTCTAACATCCGCCCATGAGCAACCTCTTTGAAGCTGCCGGTCTGGAGAAAGGGGCGCCGCGTCCGCTCGCAGACCGTTTGCGGCCCACCAAGCTGTCGGAGGTCGCGGGCCAGCCGCACCTCGTCGGGCCCGAGGGCACGCTGACGCGTTTCCTGGCCAGCGGCCGCCTGCCGAGCCTGATCCTCTGGGGACCGCCCGGCTGCGGCAAGACCACGATCGCCCGTCTGCTCGCCCACGAGACGAAGCTCGAGTTCGAGCAGCTCTCGGCGATTTTCTCGGGCGTTGCCGAGCTGCGCAAAGCCTTCGACCGTGCGAAGGCGCGCCGCGAGCAGGGCCGCGGCACGCTGCTCTTCATCGACGAGATCCATCGCTTCAACCGCTCCCAGCAGGACAGCTTCCTGCCCTATATGGAGGACGGCACGATCACGCTCGTCGGCGCCACGACCGAGAACCCGTCGTTCGAGATCAACGCCGCCGTGTTGTCGCGCGCCTCCGTGCTGACGCTGAACCGTCTCGACGACGACGCGCTCGAGGATCTCGCGAAGCGCGCCGAGGCCGAGGAAAAGCGCCCGCTGCCGCTGGATGACGACGCGCGCGCGGCACTGAAGTCCATGGCGGACGGCGATGGCCGCTCCATCCTGAATCTCGCCGAGGACGTGTTCGCGAGCGTCAAGCCGGGCGCCAAGGCACTCGACCGCGAGGCGCTCGTCAAGCTCGTGCAACGCCGCGCGCCGCTCTACGACAAGAGCCGCGAGGGCCACTACAACCTGATCTCCGCTCTGCATAAGGCCGTCCGCGGCTCTGACCCCGACGCCGCGCTCTACTATTTCTGCCGCATGCTCGACGGCGGCGAGGATCGCCTGTTCCTCGCGCGCCGCATCGTGCGCATGGCGGTCGAGGACATCGGTCTCGCCGATCCGCAGGCCCTCGTGGTCGCCAACGCGGCCAAGGATGCGTTCGATTTCCTCGGCAGTCCCGAGGGCGAGCTGGCGCTCGCCGAGGCGGTGATCTACGTCGCTACCGCACCGAAATCGAACGCGAACTACGTCGCCTACAAAGCCGCCATGCGCGCCGCCAAGGAGCACGGCTCCCTCGCGCCGCCGAAGATCATCCTCAACGCGCCGACCAAGCTCATGGAGGACGAGGGGTACGGCGACGGCTACCTCTACGACCACGACCAGCCGGATGCCTTTTCCGGACAGAACTACTTCCCCGACGAGATGAAGCGGCGGCCGAAATTCTACGATCCACCTGAGCGCGGCTTCGAGCGCGAGATCGCCAAGCGTCTCGCCTACTGGGACAGCCTGCGCAAGAAGCGGAGCGATTAAGGGTACGTCGGCCTAGAGTGCTTCCGGAAAAGTGGGAACCGGGTCATGGCAAAGCCCTGCCCTCACGAAGTCCGATAAGAAGCACGGCCAAACAAAGACCCAGAGCCCGTTCTGACTTAGGTGGGAGCAGCCGCACCTAAATCCATCGCAACCCTTCGCCTCTCCCCGGCGGGGAGAGGCCGACTTCCGAGCATCGCGAGGAAGGCGGG
>JAFKKW010000168.1 GCA_017304275.1 Hyphomicrobiales bacterium
CCTCGTCGACGTCGTTCTCCGCGTAGAGTGGCGTTTCGCTGACCGCGATCGGCTCGCTGCTGCCGGGCACCATGCTGGTGACGCGGAACATGGCCACCTGATCGCCCTTCTTCACCGGCGGCTTCAGCGGCCCGTCATAGACGATCTCGCCGCGAATCTTCTGGTTCAGTGGGAATTTTGGGAGAATGACTTCCAGGTCGCCGTCGCCCGCGAGCGGCACGTAGAAGTCGGTGCCACCCCAGACGCGCGCATAGCCCACCGCCTCGCCGGCATCGAACAGCTTGGCGCTGGCCACGCTCTTGACGCCCCACTCCAGCATGCGCCGCGTCTCGTTCTGCCGCTCCTTTTCGCTCTCGAAGCCCATGACGACGCCGATCAGCCGGCGGCCTCCCGAGAGCGACGACACGACCATGCCGTAGCCGGCCTCGCTGGTGTGACCCGTCTTCATTCCGTCGACGCCGATGTCGGCCGACAGCAGTGGGTTGCGGTTGTAGAATTTATGCTTTCGGTAGTCGAACTGGCGCTGGCTGAAAACCGGATAGCGATCCGGGTAGGTCTTGATGATGTAGCGCGCAAGCTCGGCAAGCTCGCGCGCGGTCATCAGATGCTCGGGATCGGGCAGGCCGGTCGCGTTGCGGAAGGTCGATTTCTCGAGGCCGATGCGCCGCGCCTCCGCCTCCATCATCTTGGCGAACTCTTCGACCGAGCCCGCGAGACCTTCGGCGACCGTCATGGCGGCGTCGTTGCCGGACTGCACGGCGATGCCCTGGATCAACTCGCTGATGGGCGTCTTGTTGTTGATCGGGATGAACATCGCCGCGGTGCCGGACGGGGCGCCGCCTTTGCGCCAGGCGTTCTCGCTGGTCTGGAACTCGGTTTCGAGCGTGACCTTGCCGTCCTTCAGCGCCTTGAACAGCACGGCGAGCGTCATCAGCTTGCTCATGCTCGCCGGCGGCACCAGCTCGTCGGCGGCCTTCTGATAGATGATGGATCCCGACTCGAAGTCCATCAGGATCGCGTTCTTGGCGGTGGTGGAGAAGCCGCCCGACTGTTGCGCCAACGCGATGCCGAGTAGCGCCGGCACAACGGCCAGCATTGCGGCGGCAAGCGTCAGCAGGCGTCTCATGGCTGGCGGGCCTCGGGGCGGAGTCGATTGGCGTTAACTATGGCTCCGCCCCGGCGCAAGTCAATGCGGGGCACCTCTATTCGACAGTCGCGCTGGACGACGACGTCCAATTCTTCGAATGCATGAAGATGGTGCCGTTCTCGAAGGCGCGGGCGTCATAGAATGGCAGCTCGCGCTCGAAGGTGACCGTGATCGGCTTGGTTTCGGCCGCTCCGCCGGCGAGACCGCTCAAGCCCCCGGTTTCCCGGGCGAGCGTCGCGGTCAGCGTGAACTCGTAAGGGCCGACCTCGCGGATGATCTGCTCGGGCTTCTCCTCCTCGCCGCGGGTGTAGAAGATGATGGACTCCGTGCGGCTCGCCCGGCCCTCAAGGGAGATCGGCGCAAAGCCGGTGTAGCTCCGCGTGCGAGTACGCTCCATGGACCAGACGCCGAGCTCGGCGGCATAGAAGTGCTTGGTCTGCTTGGTGCGCGGGTCGGTCACGGCGAGATCGAAATGCAGGACGGTGCCGGTCTGGGCGCCCTCGTTGGTGATGGTGACCGGAACCTGGATCATCTCGAAGTTCGTGTTCGTGTAGGGGGCCGCGTAGTAGATGACGCGCGGCACGTATACACGCAGGTCGGCGTTCTTGAGCGCCGTGTCCCAGAGACTATAGCCAGAAAAGAGAACGGCGACGGCGGACAGCAACGTCGCCGCAAGCCCCCCCGAAAACTGCCGCGCATTGTCCGTCGTGATGTCGGCGGCATCGCCCGACATCCCTGATCTCACCCGAGCCATTGTCTTACTCCCCTACGCGTCCCCCAGACCTAAACGGTCATGATGCACCGCAAATGCGCGCACCAATCCGGCGAAGGTGTGGCTTGTTGCGGTGCCCACACGTCGTTTCGTGCGGGGGTGGGTAGGTTCGGAATCACCCCATCGAGTAGGACGATTGGCGGCTTTTCGGGCGGTTGCGGGCCGGGTCGGCAAGCTTTTATATCCTCGGGCACCATTCGAGCACTTCACCGATCCGCCGCGGGACGTTCCGCAAGCGGAGACAGAGTGGAGGCCATCCCGGGGGAAACCAAGTTCATGCCAAACACCAAGGTCATGTCGGCCGACGATGCCATCGCGCGCATCAAGAACGGCGACGTCATCGCGACAACGGGTTTCGTACAGAGCTGCATCCCCGAGATGCTGCATGCGGCGCTGGAGAAGCGCTTCGTCGAAACGGCGGCCCCGCGCGACCTTACGCTCATCATGTGCGCCGGCGCCGGCGACAGCAAAGGTCTCGGCACGGGACGGCTGCATCACGAAGGCCTTCTGAAGCGCGTCATCGCCGCCAACTTCGGCCGCATGCCCAAAGTCGCGCAGGCGGCGCAGGAGAACAAGATCCAGGGCTACAACCTGCCCCAGGGTGTGATCTCGAAGCTCTATCGCAGTTGCGCCTCGGGAAGCCCGGGCCTGTTCACGCGCGTCGGATTGCACACCTATGTCGATCCGCGCCTCGGCGGCGGCAAGGTCAACACCGTCACCAAGGAAGACCTCGTCAAGCTGGTCGAGGTCGACGGCAAGGAATGGCTGTTCTACAAGGCGACGCCGATCAACGTGGCGCTGATCCGCGCCACCAGCGCCGATCCGCTGGGCAATCTCAGCATGGAGAAGGAGTGCCTGACGCTCGACGGCATGGCGCAGGCGATGGCCGCGCACAACAACGGCGGCGTCGTCATCGCGCAGGTCGAGCGCCTAGTCGCGGATGGATCCATCAAGCCGAAGGACGTCAAGGTTCCCGGCATTCTCGTCGACTGCGTGGTGGTCGCCGATCCGCCCGAGATGCATCGCATGAACTACGGCGTGGTCTACGATCCGGCCCTTGCCGGCGAGGTCCGCGTCACGGTCGACAGCCTGCCCAAGATGGAGCTCGACGAGCGCAAGATCATCGCCCGGCGCGCGGCGTTCGAGCTGCCGCCCAACGGCGTCATCAACCTCGGGGTCGGCGCGCCGGACGGCGTGGCGAACGTCGCCAACGAGGAGACGGTGACGCCCTATCTCGTCATGACGACAGAAGCGGGCGCGATCGGCGGCGTGCTGGCGGGCGGCTCAAGCTTCGGCTCGTCGGCGAACGCGCACTCGATCATCGACCAGAACCAGATGTTCGATTTCTACCATGGCGGCGGCCTCGATCTCACCTGCCTCGGCATGGCGGAGTGCGACAGCCTCGGTAACGTCAACACCAGCAAGTTCGGCGGCAAGCTGAACGGCTGCGGCGGCTTCATCGACATCTCGCAGAACGCGCGTGCGGTCGTGTTCGCGGGCACGTTCACGGCGGGCGGCCTCGAGGTCGCGATCGAGGACGGCAAGCTCAGGATCGTCAAGGAAGGCCGCGCGCGGAAGTTCGTGAAGCAGGTCGAGCAGGTGACGTTCTCGGGCCAGTACGCGGCCGAGAAAGGCCAGCCCGTGCTCTACGTCACCGAGCGCTGCGTGTTCCAGCTCACCGACCACGGCCTCGAGCTGATCGAGGTGGCGCCCGGCATCGACATCGAGCGGGACATCCTTC
>JAFKKW010000169.1 GCA_017304275.1 Hyphomicrobiales bacterium
CGGGAGGCCGAGCGAGAGGGCGGGCCAGAACGTCACCAACATCAGAAACGCCAGCATGGCCGCGAGCCACGGCAGCACGGCGAGGGAGAGGGTCGTGAGGCCGAGCCGCGAGATGCCGCTCGCGACGTAGAGATTCAAGCCCACCGGCGGCGTCAGCATACCGATCTCCATGTTCACGACCATGATGATGCCGAAATGAACCGGGTCGATGCCGAGCTTCACGGCAACCGGGAACAGGATCGGCGCCAGGATCAGCGTGACGGATGCCGGCTCCATCACGCAGCCGGCGAGCAGCAGGATCAGGTTCACCACAAGCAGGAACGTGACCGGTCCGAAGCCCTGGTGGATCAGCCAGTCCGCCATGGCCTGCGGGATCTGCTCATGGGTGAGCAGGAACGTGAACAGCACCGCATTGGTGATGATGTAGAGCAGCATGGCGCTCATGCTTGCCGAGGCGAGCAGCACGCGCGGGACGTCCTTGAGCGCAAGGTCGCGATAGATGTAGACGGCGACGACGAACGCGTAGACCGCGCTGACGGCCGCGGCCTCGGTCGGGGTGAAGACGCCGCCGTAGATGCCGCCCATGACGAGCACGATCAGGGCCAGCCCCCAAAAGCAATCGAGGAATGCGGCCAGACGCTCGCTCCAGGGTTGGCGCTCGGTGCGGGGATAGCCGCGGCGACGGGCCAGCCAGACCGTCGTCAGGCCGAGCAGCGTCGCTAGAACGAGCCCCGGGACGACGCCTGCCATGAAGAGATCGTCGACGGAGGCGGAATGTATGCGCTCGCCGGCCGGTCCCTCCGCCAGCATTCCGGCGGTGGCGACGCTGTAGAGCACCATGACGATGGACGGCGGGATGAGGATGCCGAGCACGCCGCCCGATGCGACCGCACCGGCGGCGAAGCTCTTCGGATAGCCGCGCGCCACCATGGCCGGGATCATGATCGAGCCAATGGCGACGACGGTTGCGGGCGACGAGCCGGAGACGGCGGCGAAGATGGCGCAGGCCACGACGGAGGCGAGGCCGAGGCCGCCCGGCCAGTGACCGGCCATGGCGGTTGCGAAGCGGATCATGCGGCGGGCGACGCCGCCATGAGTCAGGAAGTTTCCCGCCAGAATGAAGAACGGCACACACATCAACTCGAAGCTCTCGATGCCGGTGAAGAGCTTGAGCGCGACCGCATCGAGGGGCACGTCCGTCAGCACGAACAGGACGGTGAGCACGGTCAGGCCGAGCGCGATCGAGACCGGCATGCCGACCAGCAGCAGCGCAACCAATAGCAGGAAGATGAACGCCGACGTCATCGGGCGCCCTCCGCAGGGGGCGGCTGGTCGATGCCTTCCACCTTGCCGGGATCGTGATGGGGACGCTCACCCGTTTTCCAGAAGTGCCACGCGACCTCTAGAAAGCGGAAGCACATCAAGTAAGAGCCCAGCGGCACCGCGAGATAGACGAACCACATCGGAACTTCGAGCACGGCCGAGGTCTGTCCCGTGCGGAAGATGTGCCAGACGAGATGGGCGCCGAGCGTGCCGACGATGGCGGTGAACAGCGCACCGGCCAGCAGGCCAGCGACGATCATCGCGCGTTTCGCGTTCCCGGTCAGATTTTCGACGAGGATGTCGACGCCCACATGGATGCCGGTGCGCACGCCGTAGGCCGCGCCGAACTTCGCCATCCAGACGACCATGAAGATGCACAGCTCCTGCGCCCAGGTGAGCCGCACGTAGGCGATGGTGAAGAACAGGCTTTTCGCAAGGCTCGTGAGCCAGGGAATGTCCTCGGCGCGCGACCAGCGGTAGACGGAGGCGACGCCGGAGAGGCCGTAGCGCTGCGCGACGGCGACGAACACGATGAGGGTCGCGGCGCCGATCAGCGTCGCGATGACGATCTCCTCCAGATGGTCGAGCAGGCGCGCGGCGTCGCGCCAGCGGTCCCTCATCGGTCCTCCCATGGTCGCAGGGGCACGTCCCGCGCGGCTTTGTTGTTCGTCCTGACATGACACGGGTTGTGCCCGCCGTCACGGCCCTTGATGCCTCCGCACCTCCCTCCGTATTTCCAGCCGGCTGGCGATGTCGGCTGCGCGCCTCTAGGTTCGTCCTAGACAAGAAAAGCACCGAAGGAGATTGCCATGGCTTACGTCGACGGATTTCTGCTGATCGTGCCGACCGACAAAATCGAGGACTACAAGAAGCTCGCCAAGAAGGCGGGCAAGGTCTGGCGCGACCACGGTGCGCTCGAATACCGCGAATGCGTCGGCGACGACCTCGATTTTCCGTTCGGCCGGCCGTTTCCGAAGCTTCTCAAGCTCAAGCCCAACGAAACCGCGGTGTTCTCGTGGATCGTCTACCCGTCGAAGGCGCAGCGGAACAAAATCAATGCCGCCGTCATGAAGGACCCGCGTCTTGACATGGATCCGAAAACAATGCCGTTCGACGTGAAGAAGATGTCGATGGGCGGCTTTACGGTGCTGGTGGCGGCGTAGAGCGGCGCCCCTACTGTGTCGGTTGCTTGTGGCCCGTGACAGCGTAGATGCGGTCGATGAGGTCGCGGCCGACGCGCGAGGCCATCTCGTCATGCACAGGCAGCAGCGCGGCCATCCAGGCCGCGCGCTCGGCGGGCGAGGGCTCGTGGAACGTGGTCTTTCCGGACTGGCGCATCTCGTCCAGGGCTTGCTCGTTCTCCTCGAGGGCGAGCTTGTTGGCGATGGGTGTCGTCTCGACGATGGCCCGCTCCAGGCTCGCGCGGATGTCGGCCGGGAGCCCGCTCCAGAACTTGTCGTTCGAGATCACAGCGTAGCCTAGATAGCCGTGGTTGGTCAGCGTCGCATGCTTCTGTACCTCGTACATTTTCTGGTTGTACATATTGGCCGGCGTATTCTCGGTGCCATCGACCACACCCGATGAGAGCGCCTGATAAGCCTCGGAGAACGCCAGCGCCTGCGGCAGGGCGCCCAGCGCCCACATCTGGGCCTCGATCACCTTCGAAGCCTGGATGCGCATCTTGAGGCCGAGCACATCGTCAGGGCCATAGAGGGGGCTGTGGGCGGAAAGGATCTTGAAGCCGTTGTTCCAGTAGGCGAGGCCGACGAGGCCCTTCGATTTCAGGCGGTCGAGAAGCTCGCGGCCGATCTCGCCTTCTGTGACTTTCGACAGCTCGTCGTAGCCGGCAAAAATGTACGGCAGATCGAAAACCTCGAAGGCCTTGATGCCGAGCGGCCCGAACTTGGACACCGAGGGCGCCAGCATCTGCACGGCGCCGAGTTGCAGCGCCTCCAGCTCCTCCTTGTCCTTGTAGAGCTGCGAGTTGGGATAGAGCTCGATGCGGACGCGGCCGTCCGTGTAGCGCTCGGCCAGCGCCTTGAAGTGCTCGGCGGCGCGGCTCTTGTGCGCCTGGGGCGCCGCGACATGACTGAACTTGATGACGATAGGTGGCGGCTCTCCGGCGCGTAGCGTCGTGCCCGCAAACACCAGCGCAGCGAAAGCAACAAGGAGCCCGAGCGCGTTGCGGAGACGTGTCTGGACCCCGGCCTTCGCCGGGGTGACGTCATGTATTGCTGAAGCCGCTCGTCCAAACCTCAGCGTCACCCCGCGGAAGAGCGGGGTCCAGACACGCCGGCCCAAGGGGATCCCCCAGCAACGGGCACTTCGATCG
>JAFKKW010000170.1 GCA_017304275.1 Hyphomicrobiales bacterium
CGAAGCCGAGGCCGCGGGCTGGACTCGCGCGTCCCAGTCCTGACGGTCCAGCACGTTCTTGAAATGGAAAGCCCGCGACCGGGGGGGAGGTCGCGGGCTGAAGAACTGTGACGCCCCTAGGGGGGATAGGTGGGACGGCGCCACGTTCGCAATTACATTGAAACCCCAAACAACCTTGCATTGCAAGCGATCGACAAATGAATCGCCGGCGTTGCTTAAGATTTCCCGTAACAAATGAAAACAACTGTACGAGTGGGGTATAGAAATAGAGAATTGAACGATATCTTTTAGAGCTTAGACTTTCGTAGAAGACAATATTTTGCCGGGATTGAAAATCCCAAGCGGATCAAGCGCTCCCTTGATTGCGCGCATGGCATCCAGGGCCGGTTGCCCGAGCTCCTGCACCAGATAATCCGCTTTGCCTTGACCCACGCCGTGCTCGCCGGTGCAGGTTCCCTGCAATGCCAAAGCACGTCCGACCAGCCGGTCCAGCATCCCACGGACGCGCGTGACCTCGCCGGAATCGCCGGCGTCGAACACCGGGATCACGTGGAAATTCCCGTCGCCGACATGCCCGACGATCGGCGCCACGAGCCCGCACGCGGCGATATCGGCGACGGTCTCGTCCACGCACTGGGCGAGCGCCGAGACCGGCACGGCGACATCGCTGACCAGCACCGTCTTGCCGGGCCACATCGTGCGCACCGACCAGAACGCGTCGTGTCGCGCCCGCCAAAGCGCCCGCCGCGCCACCTCGTCCGCTGCCCAATCGAAGGAGAGCGCGCCGTTGGCCAGCGCGATCTCGCGGAACTGCGCCAGTTGCTCCTCGGTTGCCGCCACGCCGCCCGCAATCTCGACGAACAGATACGGCGCCTCGGGCAGCGCCAGCCTCGAATGCACATTGACGGCGCGCACCTGCAGCGCGTCGAGCAGCTCCACGCGCGCCAGCGCGAGCCCGGACGCATTGGCCGCCATCGTCGCGGCACACGCCCCCGTGACCGATCCTAACGGACACGCCGCAACGAGAACGCGCTCGGGAATCGGCGCCAGCTTGAGCGTCAGCTCCGTGATGATGCCGAGCGTCCCCTCCGAGCCGATCAGCAGGCGCGTGAGATCGAACCCCGCGGCCGATTTCCGCGCCCGCGCTCCCGTCGTGACGACGGTCCCGTTCGCCATCACGGCCTTGAGCGAGATGACGTTGTCGCGCATCGTGCCGTAGCGCATCGCGTTCGTCCCCGAGGCCCGCGTTGCCGCCATACCGCCGAGCGTCGCGTCGGCGGCACCCGGATCGACGGCAAAGAAGAGTCCGGCATCGCGGAGGTGCGCGTTGAGCATCTGCCGCTTCACGCCGGCTTCGACCGTGCAATCCATATCCGACGCCGAGACGGACAGGATACGCGCCATGCGGCTCAGATCGACGGAGAGGCCGCCGAACGGCGCATTGACATGCCCCTCGAGCGACGTCCCCGCGCCGAAAGGAATGACTGGCACGCGGTACCGCGCGGCGATCCCGACGACGGCCGCGACCTCATCCGTCGTCACCGGCCACACCACCGCGTCGGGCGGCTGGGTCTCGATCCACGTCAGCGTGTTGGCGTGCGCCGCACGCACCGCCGCGCCGGTCTCCACCCGCGCGCCGAGCAAGGCCTTGAGCTCGGAAATCGCCTGCGAAACGCCTGCTGCGTCGCGCATCCTGGCACCTCCCACGGGCCCGGCGCTTCTGTTCGAGCCTCGATTGAAGTAAGACTGGCGCCGCCCGCCGGGCTTCGCACATCCGCACACGGGAGTAAATCATGCTTCGCAACGGGCGATGGCTGCTCTTTGCCCTGATCGTGGCCGGCGCACCGCCGATGACCGCAGGCGTCGTTCGCGCAGGCGGGAGCGTTGCGGCCGGACCCGGCCCTGCCACCCCGGCCGCCGACGAGCGCGATGTCATGTTCGGCCACCAGGACCTCGGCATGGGCATCGACCGCGACGTGATCGAGGTCGCCGACGGCATCGGCAAGTTCGATCGCATCCGCCTCCGCGTCCTGGGCAACGACGTCCACGTCGTCGCGCTACGCATCCACTTCGACGACGCCACCCACCGCGACATCCCCGTCGAAACCGACATCGCCGCCAACACCCAGTCGGACTGGTTCGCCATCGACCAGGGAAAATTCATCCGCAAGATCGAGCTGACCTATCGCGCCCGCCCCGGCGTTGCAGGCGAATCGCGCGTGGAGGTCACGGGCGAGTATGCCAAGGGCTGGCTCGCAGCCGCCGGCGAGGGCCGCAACTATCATCAGGGCTGGATGCTGCTCGGCGCGCAAACGGCGGGCTTCACCGGCTTCGACCGCGACGTCATCCGGGTGGGCGAGAACGAGGGCGGCTTCTCGCGCCTGCGCATCGAGGCCATCGACCGCGCCATCACGCTGAAGGAGATCCGCGTCAAGTTCGCGAGCGGCCCCGACGAAGTCTTCGCCATGCGCGAGCGCGTCGACCCGGGAAAGCCTTACGGGCCGCTCGAGTTCAAGGGTGGCAAGGCACCCATCAAATCGATCGTCGCCACCTACCGCTCCCGTTTCGATCTTCGGAAAGGCTTGAAGAGCGCGCTCAGCGGCCGTCCGGCGGTGGTGCAGATCTGGGGTCAGCACTGACGTGGCACACGCAGCACGCTCCCTGAGCGTTATTGCCGCAACGGCATTCATCACACTGTCGATATGCCCCGTCGAGGCCGGCCCGCAATCGCTGGAAGTACTCGCGACGGTCCGCACCAACCATCGCACCGAGAGCCTGACGTTCCGCATCCCCGCGCATCAGGCCCACGTCTCCGAGCTGCGCATCCGCTCCGGCAGCCTCGCCGTGACGCTCGCCGGCATCGAGATCGAGTTCGCCGACGGCCGGCAGCATCGCGCGCTTCTGCAGGAGACACTGCCGCCGGGGCACCAGAGCCAGCCGATCCCCATCGAGCCGCATCGCGCCGTGACCCGCGTCTTCGTCACCAAGCGCCCCGGCCTGCAACCCGGCGAAACCGTGATCCAGCTCCTCGGCAAAGTGGAGCGCTAAACCATCCATCCACGTGCAAAATCTGGATAAGGCGGGCAGCCCTTCCCGATCTCCGCCGCGACGGAGTACCCTCGGCCGCAGAGAGAGATTCGGGACCCAGCGCACACGACGATGCCCATCCGCCAGCTCAGCCCTGAGACCGTGAACCGCATCGCCGCCGGCGAGGTGGTCGAGCGTCCGGCGAGCGTGGTCAAGGAGCTGGTCGAGAACGCGCTCGATGCGGGCGCGTCCGAGATCGAGATCGTGACCGTCGCCGGCGGCCTGTCGCTGATCCGCGTCACCGACGACGGCTGCGGCATGGATGCCGCTGACCTCGCGCTCTGCGTCGAGCGGCACGCCACCTCGAAGCTCGACGGCGACGACCTGCTGGCCATTTCGACCCTCGGCTTCCGCGGCGAGGCGCTGCCGTCCATCGGCGCCATCGCCCACCTCGAGATCGCATCGCGCCCGCGCACCGCCCGCGCCGCCCGCGCCATCGCCGTCGACCGCGGCACTAAACAGCCGCTGAAACCCGCCGCCCTCAATCCCGGCACGCGCATCGAGGTACGCGACCTGTTCTCGGCAACGCCCGCACGCCTCAAGTTCCTGAAGTCCGAGCGCGC
>JAFKKW010000171.1 GCA_017304275.1 Hyphomicrobiales bacterium
GCCACAAACACACACACAACCATGATGTAGAGATGGAATCGATTAGTGAGTGCTGCTGCGGCGGGGCGGCGGTTGTAAAGCTTGCAGCGGCCACGATACGGTACTGCCACGATTGCTCGAGAAGGTGTTGCCCGACACGACGACCGGCGTGCAGGCGCTGTTCTTTGAGCGGCAGCGACTGCCGCGGAAGCGAAGCAACGGGCCGTCGCTGAAGCCACTCGGTGCACCATTGTTGTTCTGCACAGTGTTGCCTGTGGATAGGATAGGATTGGATTGATGATTGGTCGAGCAAGAACGCCAGTTCGTTAGTACGGCGCCGATCGCTGAATGCGCACTGCGATGGTGATCTACCAGAGAAGACGATCGAGCTGCCGCCCATCCACGGATGGATCGAGGCCGAGAGGATGGACGCAAAGCCCGAGCGAGTGTTCTCGTGGAATCGGTTGTTGGTGATCGAGACGCTTGAGTCGAGCGACGCAATGGGCGTGAGGTTGTTGTCCGTAAACTCGCTGTTGCTGATGCTGACCGTCGACGTGTTCGACAACAAGAACAGAGAGATCTGCCACACGACATGGCGGGAGCACCGTGAGTGCCAAGCAAGCAAGTAGAGCGTGTCGGAATGGCACGTACGATGGCACCATTGGCCCATGGGCGCGAAGGATCAGTATGCGAGCCGGTCGCGACGCCGCGCGGGCTCACCGCGCTCCGCGCGCTCATCGAGGCGGCCCCGTCGAGGTCCGAGATCAAGGCACTCGCCGCCGGCCGCGCGGCGCTCGACGTGCGCGACCCGCGATCGATCGAGCGGGCGTTCGGAGACCTGTCGCCGACCATTGCCGTCAACACCGCCGCCTACACCGCCGTCGACAAGGCCGAGACGGATCAGGACGCGGCGTTCTCCCTCAACCGGGATGGCGCGCGCGCGTTTGCCGCCGCCGCCGCGCGGCGCAACATCCCCGTCATCCATCTCTCGACGCATTATGTGTTCGACGGCACCAAGCCTGCGCCTTACGTCGAGAGTGATGCGCCGCGGCCTGCCACGGTCTTCGGCCGTTCGAAGCTCGAGGGTGAGCATGCCGTGCGGGATGCCAACCCGCAGCACGTCATCATCCGCACCGGCTGGGTATTCGGACCGACGGGGCAGAACTTCGCCACCAAGATATTGGGAGCGGCGGACGGCGGCGCGCCACTGCGCGTCGTATCCGACCAGCACGGAAACCCGACCTACGCGCCGCATCTGGCGGCCGCGATCCTGGATGTCGCCCGCATGATCTCCGCAGGCGACCTGAGAGGATCAGGCTGGGGCACCTATCACGCGTCCGGCACCGGCGTGACCTCCTGGCACGGGCTGGCCGGCGAGATGTTCGAATGCGCGGCCAAACGCGGACGGCGCGGCGTGCTGCTTGAGCCGATTGCCTCGGCCGACTATCCGACCCAGGCCCCGCGACCAAAGAATTCGGAGCTCGATTGCGCCAAGTTCGAACGCACGTTCGGGCTCCGTCTTCCGGCATGGCAGCAGGGCGTCGCGGACTGCGTCGCACGCCTCACGACGGGCTGACGTCCGCGCCGTCACGCTTGCCTGCGCGGCGCACTTTTGAAAGCCGTTATTCGGCTGCTTCTGCGCGCCGCACCTTGAGGATCGCGCGCACCATGAACACCAAGAAAATGATCACGAGACCCATTAGCGGTACGCTGAGCCAGGTATCGAGGCCCTCGCCGAGTTCTGCGCCCACGAACCCGAAATGCGTAAGCAGCTTGGCGATGGCGACGGCGCCGATGGAAAGCAGGAGCAGGTTGCCGAGCAGCATGAGGTGCCGTTCGGCCCGGTAATACTTGCCTAGCACGGAGTGCTCCGGCGGCTTCGAGCCCGTTGCGAGGGACGCGATGGCAAGCGGAAGCACGGCGAAGGCGACGAAGCCGTTGATGAACAGCTCGAGCATGGAGAGCATGGGGTCCTCCGGGCGGAAGCCGCCGGTTGAAGTCCAGTTTGCCCCTGAGATGCGCCTAAAGTCTGCCCACGTCAGTTCCCGCCGAAACAGGTCGTCTGCCCGCTGCACACCGCTCAAATCTCTGCTACACCCCCGCCATGCTGGAGATCACCAACAGCCTGTCGATCGACGAGCGCGAGCTCGAGGAGCGTTTCATTCGCGCCTCGGGCCCGGGCGGCCAGAACGTCAACAAGGTCTCGACCGCCGTCGAGCTGCGCTTCGACGTGCGTCGGTCCGCGAGCTTGCCTGCCCCCGTGCGCGACCGCCTGGAGCGCCTCGCCGGCCGCCGCGTGACCGATGACGGCGTGCTCGTCATCCGCGCCGAGCGCCACCGCACCCAGGAGCGCAACCGCGAGGACGCCCGCATGCGCCTCGTCGAGCTTGTGCGCGAAGCCCTCTACGTGCCGAAGAAGCGCATCGCCACCAAGCCGAGCCGCGCCTCGAAAGCGCGTCGCGTCGACAGCAAGGTGAAGCGCGGCGGCGTCAAGAAGCTGCGCCAGTCCCGCCCGTCGTTCGATTGATCAATCCCGGAAGCGAGATCGTCCATGCCGCGCTTCGCCGCGAACCTGAGCTTCCTGTTCACCGACCTCCCGTTCCTCGACCGCTTCGAGGCCGCAGCGCGCGCGGGCTTCAAGGGCGTCGAGTTCATGTTTCCCTATGCCGTCCCCGCCGGCGAGATCCGCGCCCGCCTCGATGAGACGGGCCTCGAGACGGTGCTGTTCAATCTGCCGCCCGGTCACTGGGACAAGGGTGAGCGCGGCTTCGCGGCGCTCCCCGGCCGCGAGGACGAGTTCGCCTCCGCCGTGGATCTGGCGCTGACCTACGCCGAGGCGCTGGGATGCCCCCGCCTCCACGCCATGGCGGGACTCGCGGGTCACGGCGCGATGCGTGAAACCTATGTTGCGAACCTGCGCCTCGCGGCCGCGTGGGCGGCGCCGCAAGGCGTCGACATCCTGATCGAGCCCATCAACACACGCGACATGCCGGACTATTTCCTGACCCGCACCGCAGACGCGCGCGACGTGATCGCCGAGGTCGGCGCGCCAAATCTCGGCCTGCAGTTCGATCTTTATCATCGCCATGTAATGGAAGGTGGCGTAGCGGAAGCCATCCGCGAGTTCGGCCCGCTCGCGCGGCACTACCAGTGCGCTGATCCCGCCGATCGCGGCGAGCCGGGCACGAAGGAGCTGGACTACGCGCGCATCTTCCGCGTCATCGAAGAAACGGGCTACACCGGCTGGATCGGCTGCGAGTACAAGCCGCGCGGAGATACCACTGCCGGCCTGACCTGGCCCGCCGCCTGCGGCGTCACGCTCGGCTGACCACCTTCCTGTCCGTCATTCCCGCCAAGCGACCCCGGCCTTGAGCCGGGGGACGCGCAGAGCGGGAATCCAGCAAGACTCCTATCGCAATAGATCTTCTGTGCCTTCGGCGGCTCTTGCGCTGGTTTCCGGGTCTCGCTCGCGTGCGCTCGCTTCGCCCGGAATGACGGAATGGATAGGCGCGGATTACATCGACCATCTACGCCCCTCACCCGGAAGCGACCTGCGATCGCTTCCACTTCTCCCGTCGGGGAGACGTGAAAGAGACGTGCCCCCTTTACCTCTCCCCTCTGGGGAGAGGTCGCGCAGTGTCATGCGGAGCATGGC
>JAFKKW010000172.1 GCA_017304275.1 Hyphomicrobiales bacterium
GATCACATGAAGGGGCCGTTCTCCCTGCCGGGCTGCATCCGCGAGGGCGACTACCTCGAGATCGGCAACGTCGGAGCTTACGGTCGCGCCATCGCCGGCGACTTCAATGGCTACGGCAAGTACGAGGAGGCCATCCTCGACGACGAGCCGATGATGACGCTCTACGGCGAGACCGACGCCCCCGAAGCGCTCCTGGGCTGACGGCCCAACGCTGCAGCAACACGTAATCCTGCGCGAAAACCGAGGACTGGCTGCAACGCGCCGCCGGGAATCGGCTATGTCCTGTGTGTGGATTGGGGGGATAACTCCATGGGCCTGGACACGGACGCCGCCTTCGCCGTCATTCAGCAGGAGCTGGAGGCATTCAGCGCCGGCGTCGGCAAGGCGTGCGCCGAGCAGGAGCAGGCCAAGGAAACCCTCGATTCCGTCGAGTACGAGATGGACCAGCTCCGCAAGCTGGTCGCAGAGAACGCGCTCCCGACGGACGAAAAGCGGTTTGCGTTGCCGCTGTCAGACGTCGAGGTACTTGGCGAGAACGTCGGTAGTGGGCTGTTGCGGCGCCTCATCGGCCGCGCCGCCTGACGCGTTGTCATCCGCCATGAGCTGTTGTTCGGCTTCCGCCGGATCGACCGCGAGCGTAGCGATCAGCGCCACGGCACGCTCCTGGCGCTCTTCGGCAGAAAGCTTGAACGCCGTGGCCAGGATGGCCTTTACACGCTCGTTCATCGGCCGCCTCGCGGGGTTGCGACTCGCTTTGCGAGCTTAGCACGAGGCCCGCCCTATCCCCGTCCCGGCGTAAGATCGGCCAAAACCAAGCCGTCCGGGCGCAGATATCGCTTGCAACGCCCTCGGCCAGCCTGAATTTATTGCGCTATCCTTCCTGGAACGGGAATGCGCGGCAGGGTCTAGAGTGACGGACAGCACGAATAGCCTGGAAGCATGGCTCGAAAGCGCGGAGGGCGAGGTATGGCCGCTCGAAACCGGCTGCTCGATCGGCCGCTCGTCGAGCAATGACATCGTCCTCGGCGACGAGCGGGTCTCGCGCAAGCACGCCATCGTGCACCGCCAGGACCGCAACGAGTACTGGCTGGTGGATCTCGGCAGCGGCAACGGTTCGTTCGTGAACGGCCTGCGCGTCGCGCTGCCGACGCGTCTCAAGGACGGGGACGGCGTAGCGATCGGCGCAACGACGCTCAAGTTCCGCCAGTCAAAGACATCCGCGCACTCGATGCCGATCGCGTCCTCTCCGCTGACCGTGATCGAGGTCAAGAGCACGACCTGCTGGATGCTGGTCGCCGACCTCGTGGGCTCGACGGAGCTCGCCCTCAAGCATGCGCCCGAGCGCTGGGCCTCGACGGTCGGCGGATGGACGGGCGACTGCCGGCGCATCGTCGAAACCAACGACGGCGCGATCAACAAGTATCTGGGCGACGGCTTCCTGGCCATCTGGCCGCGTGAGGAGCAGCAGACCACGCCGGTGGCGAGCGCCGTCAAGGCGCTGCTGGAGATGCAGGCGAGCAACCATCTGCCGTTCCGGATCGCGATCCACTACGGCGACGTGATGATGGGTGGCGGGCAAAGCATGGGAGAGGACAGCCTCTCCGGCATCGAGCTCGTGCTGCTGTTTCGCATGGAGAAGATTGCCGGTGCGATGAACCGCGCGTTCCTGGCCAGCGAGCAGGCGGCCTCACGGCTGCAGGATCACCTTGATCTTCAGTTCGCCGGCGAGCGCCCGGTGACCGGCTTCGGCGAGCCGCGCCGCTTCTTCGGCCTCCGTGCGCGATAACCCTGTTGTCGCGGGACGCTAGCGGTCGTTCCCACTTGGGCGGATCAAGGCGGCGCGAGCGTCCTTCACCGGGATGACGGTGTAGGTGTGGGACGCGGCAGTCGAAATTTACGTCGCCCCGGCGCCGGCCGGAGTCCAGATGCACGGAACGGCAACGTCGCGCCCGTAGCCTCCTCGATGGAGATCCTCCAAAATGCCGCCCCCGCTGGGGGCAAGGTTGGACGGTTCGTATGATCGGTGCTCGACTGACGGAGTTGGCGCAACAGGCAATCGCGAGCAGGATTTTTCCTGGCTGCGTGATGGGTCTGATCGACGGCACCCGCTGCGATGTGCGCGCGTCGGGAAAGCTGACCTACGAGAGCGCGTCACGTGTGTCCGAAACGAGCATCTACGACGTCGCGTCTCTCACCAAAACCATCGTCACGGCGACGCTGATGCATTGCTTGATCGACGAGGGGCGGTGCGCACTCGCGGAACCGGTGTGCCGATATATTCCGGAATTTTCTGCAAACGGCAAAGACGGCGTGCTCATCGAGCACTTGATGAGCTACACGGTGGAGGTCGCGTCACCCTACGTCGACGATTGGAAGGGAGACACGACGCTCTGGTCATTTCCGCAGCTGTTGCAGCTCTTCTGTGCAGCGCCTCTCAAAGCGACGCCGGGCGAGAGCTACCTCTATACCGACGCGACAGCCATTCTGCTGGGAGAGCTCGTGCGCCGGATCGCCGGCGTCGACTTGGACGCCCTCGCCGGGCAGCGGATATTCTTGCCGCTCGGCATGCGCGACAGCACGCTCGACCCCGCCTCCCGCGACAAGGACCGCATCGTTCCAACGGGGTACCGCCCCGACGGAACGATGCTCTGGGGCGTCCCGAACGACGAGAAGGCGCACGTCGCCTATGCATCCGGCGTGCAGTCGGGATTGGCGGGCCTGTTCTCGACGGTTCCGGACCTCCTGAGCTGGATCGGGATGATCTTCGCCAACGGGCGTGCGAACGGCCGCGAGATCCTGAGCCCACGCGCAGTCCAACTCATGACCCACGATTACTATCCCGGAAAGAGCTTCCGCAGCGCGCTCGGATGGGGCGACGGGCCGACGTACCAATCGCTCGACGGCGCCGGCGGCAGGAGCATACTTGCCAAAGGCGGTTTTACCGGCTGTTTCATGGTCGGCGACGTCACGGCAAAGAAGGCGGCCGTCTTCCTGTCGAACAGAGTCTATCCCGAGAGACCTACGGACGTCGCGGCCTGGCAAGAGTTCCGCCGGACGTTTGTTCGGTGCATATTTGAATGATCCTCGAAGCCCCAGCCTCGGAATAATCGAACCGATGAACGAGCCGTCGCCGATCGACGCCCCCCGACGCGCCGCGCTGCTGCCCGCGCTCGCCGTCTATCTGCGCCCGCGCGTTCTGATCATCATGCTTCTGGGATTTTCCTCCGGCCTGCCGCTGGCGCTGTCGGGCGAGACGCTGCGCGTGTGGATGGCCGACCGCGGCGTCGACCTCGGCACCATCGGACTGCTGACCCTGGCAGGGCTGCCGTACACCTTGAAGTTTCTCTGGGCGCCCGTCGTCGATGCCTGGGACGTTCCCTACCTCTCGCGTCGATTGGGCCGTCGCCGCGGCTGGCTGGTTGCCTCTCAGCTTTTGCTCATGGCGACGATCGCGTTTCTCGGAACGCGCGACCCGTTGTCCGCGCCGCTCATGGTCGGGCTCGCCGCGCTCCTTGTAGCCTTCGCCTCCGCCACGCAGGACATCGTGATCGACGCATTCCGCGTGCAGAGCCTTCCCGCCGACGAGCAGGCAGCCGGCATGGCCAGCTACGTGGCCGCTTACCGGATCGGCATG
>JAFKKW010000173.1 GCA_017304275.1 Hyphomicrobiales bacterium
GCGGCTGCGAGCGCACTTGCAAGCAGGACTGCGGCAAGGGCGGGAAAGATGCGCCGCGCGCGTCGGGTGTAGAAATCGAGAAGGGAGAACGATCCGGACTCGATCTCACGCAGGATGATACGTGTGATCAGATACCCGGAAATCACAAAGAAGACGTCGACGCCGATGAAACCGCCGCGCGCCAGCGCAACGTGGTGCAAGACCACTATGGCGACGGCGATGGCCCGTAGTCCGTCGATGTCCGGCCGGTAATCGGCCGATGATCCGAGGCTCATCGTTTCAGCCCGCAGTGGTCATCGAACGGGGCGACCGCAAGGCATCGAGCAGAAAATCGCCCGAGCCGGCGTAAAGTTAGTGTTCGCAAGTTTCGCTGGCCCCCCGTACCCCCGCGTTCCCATGATTCCACGCGGGTCGAGGCGAGTCACGGGCCGTTTTCCCCGTCATAAACCGATCCGAGTGCTTTCTCTTTACGAGACGCCGTCTCCTGATACATTGGCGCCAGATGCAGCCAGATCATGGTCTGACGAGAGGGTGAGCCGGCACGAGAAGCCGCCTCCCTGGATCCAGGCCCTGGGGAAACGACGTGCCGGACCTTACGGACGACGAGCACACGGGTGCTCCCTCCAACGATGTGCCGCCGGGCTCCCGCCCGGCGAGTCCGGAACGGACCTCCGGCGTGGCCGGTACACCCTCTTTCCACAGGTCTCCTGCCGCCGCTTCTCTCGCCGGCCCGCGTAAATTCCATGCCAACGGCGACCGCGGCCAGATCTATGGCGCGCTTGATCTCGGCACGAACAACTGCCGTCTTCTTCTGGCCCGGCCGTCGCGGCGCGGGTTTCGCGTGGTGGACGCGTTCTCGCGCATCATTCGCCTGGGCGAGGGCGTCTCCCAGACGGGGCGTCTTTCGGATGCCGCCATGCGGCGCACGATCGATGCCCTCAAGGTGTGCGCAACGAAGCTCGCGCGCAACGAGGTGGCGCGGGCCCGCTGCGTCGCCACGGAAGCGTGCCGGATCGCGAGCAATGGACGCGAGTTCCTCAAGCGCGTCGAGGGTGAGGTCGGGCTCACGCTCGAGGTGCTCGACCGCGAGACGGAAGCGAGCCTTGCCGTCTCGGGTTGCGCGTCGCTGATCGACTACCGCGCCGACTACGTGCTCGTGTTCGATATCGGCGGCGGGTCGTCGGAGCTGATCTGGCTCGACCTGACGAAGGGTGCGAACGGCGGCACCAATCCCGACGGCGGCCGGCGCCCCGGTGCGAAACCGCATATCAGGGCGTGGACGTCACTACCCGTCGGCGTGGTGACGCTGGCCGAGAAGTTCGGCGGGCATCATGTGACGTCCGAAAGCTTCGAGCAGATGGTGGCGTACGTCTCGGATCTCATCATGCCGTGGGAGGCGCTGCATGGCTTCTCGGCGTTGGCGAACGGCGGCAGCGTGCACTTCCTCGGCACCTCGGGCACGGTGACCACGGTGGCCGGCATCCATCTCGGCCTCAAGCGCTACGATCGCGCGCGCGTCGACGGGTGCTGGCTCCAGATCGACGAAATTCAGCGCGTGACCTACGCGTTGCTCGCCCACTCCTACGAGGAGCGGGTGGCCGAGCCGTGCATCGGGCACGAGCGGGCGGATCTGGTGCTTGCGGGGTGCGCGATCCTGGAGGCGATCCTCAGGATGTGGCCGGCGGAGCGCCTGCGCGTCGCCGACCGCGGCTTGCGCGAGGGCATCCTGGCGACGCTGATGGGCGAGGACGGTGTCTATCGCGCCGGACGGCGGCGGCGCCGGCAGAGATCGGGATAGGCGCCCCATGCGCATGAAAGGAAAATCCGGGCGGGGGTCCAAGGGCAAGGGGTCTGGCGCGTCACACGGACCGTCCGGTGGGCAGCGCGAGCTCAACGTGCGGCTCAAGACGGCGCGCAGCCGTACGCCCTCCTCGCAGCGTTGGCTCGAGCGCCAGCTCAACGACCCTTACGTGTCCGCCTCCAAGCGGGCAGGCTACCGCTCGCGCGCGGCGTTCAAGCTGATCGAGATCGACGACAAGTACCGTTTCCTCAAGCCCGGCGCGCGTGTCGTGGACCTCGGCGCGGCACCCGGCGGCTGGAGCCAGATCGCGGCCGAGCGGGTGCAGTCGGTCGCCGGGCGCGGACAGGTGGTGGCGATCGACATTCTCGACATGGAGCCGCTTGCAGGAGTCGAATCGGCCAAGCTCGATTTCATGGATGAGGGCGCCGAGGCGTGGCTCAAAGAGAGGCTGCGCGACGGTGCGGCGGACGTCGTGCTGTCGGACATGGCGGCGTCGACGGTCGGGCACGCCAAGACCGATCACTTGCGAATCATGATGCTGGCCGAGGCCGCGGCGCATTTCGCCGGGGACGTGCTGGCGCCCGGCGGCGCGTTCCTGTGCAAAGTGTTTCAGGGGGGGACGGAGCGCGATCTGCTGGATTTTCTGAAGCAGCGATTCGCGACCGTGCGCCACGTGAAGCCGCCGGCGAGCCGGTCGGACAGTGCCGAGCTCTATGTTCTCGCCACGGGCTTCAAGGCGAAGGTGTCCTCAAAATAGCAACGGCGGCCGCTTGCTCGACCGCCGTGCCTTTAAGCTCGTCAGTGCACGAGCCCGTCTTCACCATCGATCAGATGATGTCGATCTCTGCCGGGAGGTAGCTCGTGACCTCGAGGCCGACTTCCTGCTCGCGCACGGCGGGCTTCGTCCAAATCTTCATTTCGTTTCCTCCTTAGTCGTGCCCCAGAGCATTTTCGAGAGCACTTCAAACGCGTCTTCCTAACGCGATAAACGTCCAAGGTCTAATTGAATTTTCCGTGCACGCTATCAACCGTTCTGATGTGCACTTGCGAGAGGGCAGAGGCCTCGACCCCAGGTGCTCGCGACGAGGTTGGGCGGGCCGCTCGGCCGCAGGGCGGGTCCCTTCCCCTTCCCCTTTCCGGGTGCTATAGGGCTTCCGACATTCGAGCCGGCTCGACCGTTTTGCGGCCGCCCTTTGTCATACCCGTCCAAGGAGAGAACCATGGCTAAACGCCCAATCGATAGCGATTTGGGTCTAGCACTGACATTCGATGACGTGCTGCTGGTGCCGGCAGCCTCCGAAGTCCTGCCGAGCCAAGTCACCGTGGCGAGCCGGGTGACCCGGACCATCTCCCTCAACATCCCGATCCTATCCTCGGCCATGGACACGGTGACGGAGGGCCGCCTGGCCATCGCGGTGGCGCAGGAAGGCGGCATCGGCGTGTTGCACCGCAACTTCACGCCCGACGAGCAGGCGCGCCAAGCGGCCATGGTCAAGAAGTACGAATCCGGGATCGTCCTCAATCCCGTCACCATCCAGCCGACGGCGACGCTCGACGAAGCGCTGAAGCTGATGGCGCAGCATTCCATTTCCGGCATTCCGGTGGTCGAGGCGCCCAAGACCGGCGCGACCAAGGGACGTCTGGTCGGCATCCTCACCAACCGTGACGTCCGGTTCGCGACCAATCTTCAGCAGCCGGTCGCAGAGCTCATGACGAAGGAGCGGCTGATCACGGTCACCCGCGATGTCAGCCAGGACGAGGCGAAGCGGCTTCTGCACCAGAACCGCATCGAGAAGCTGCTGGTGGTCGACGAC
>JAFKKW010000174.1 GCA_017304275.1 Hyphomicrobiales bacterium
GACGAGGTTCTCGATGCGGATGCCGTAGGCACCCTCCTTGTAATAGCCGGGCTCGTTCGAAATGATCATGCCGGGCTCCAGCACCGCAAACCCCGCCCGTGAGATCGACTGCGGTCCCTCATGCACCGAGAGGTAGCTGCCGACGCCGTGGCCCGTGCCGTGGTCGTAGTCGAGCCCATGCGCCCACAGCGCCCGCCGCGCGAACGGATCGAGGTCGATGCCGCGCGTCCCTTTGGGGAAGCGCGCGGTGGCAATGGCGATGTGGCCCTTGAGCACGAGCGTGAACCGCTCGCGCATCTCGGACGACGGCGCGCCGATCGCGACCGTGCGCGTAATGTCGGTCGTTCCCTCGAGGTACTGCGCGCCGGAATCGAGCAGGAACAGCTCTCCCGGCTTGAGCACGCGGTTGGTCGCCTCCGTGACGCGGTAGTGCACGATGGCGCCGTTGGGTCCGCTGCCCGAGATGGTGTCGAACGAGATCTCTTTGAGCGCCTGGCTGCCGGCCCGCTGTGCCTCGAGTGCGGTGGCCGCCCCGATCTCGTCGACGGTCTCGCCCGCGGCGATCGCCCCGTCGAGCCAGGCGAGAAAGCGCACCACGGCCGCGCCGTCGCGGACGTGCGCCACGCGCGCGCCCTTGATCTCGGTCGCGTTCTTGATGGCCTTCATGGCGACGCAGGGATCGTCCCCGCGCACGGCGCTTTTGCCGAGCGCGCGCGAGAACCACCATGCGGCGCGGTCAGAATCGACGCGCACGCGCCGGCCCGCCTTGCGCAACGCCTGGAGGCGCGCCTTGAGCGCGCCGGATGGCGAGATCTTCACGACGCCGTCGAGCTGCGTGACGGCCTCTCGCGTAAGCCGTTTCGCCGCCAGGAACAGCTCGGGCTTTCCGGTGGCGGGAACGATGGCGAAGGCCAGCGCGACGGGGTTGTGCGCCACGTCGCTGCCCCGGATGTTGAACAGCCAGCAGACGGAGTCCGGCGCCGTCAGCACCACGGCGTCGTGCCCGGCCTCCTTGAGAACCTTTTGCACCGCGGCGATCTTGCTCTCCGCCGTACGCCCCGAATACTTGATCGGATGCGGAACGACGGGATGGTCGGGCGCCGCGGGCCGCTCTTTGCCCCACAGCACGTCGATCAGGTTGCGCCGCGTCGGCTTGAGCGCGATGCCGTGAGTTTTGAGGGCCCGCCCTAGGCGCTCGATCTGCGAGACCGTATGCAGCCATGGATCGAAGCCGACGACATCGCCACTCTTGAGCTTGCTTTTCAGCCACGGCAGAAGGTGCGCCTGCGAGATGCCGGGAAACTCGAACGGCCCGCCGCCGCACTCGGCGCGCGCCTGCACGGTGTAGCGCCCGTCGACGAACAGGCCCGCATGCCGCCGCGTCACGGCAACCAGCCCGGCGCTGCCCGAGAAGCCCGTGAGCCATTTGAGGCGCTCCGAGCCCGGCGCCACGTATTCGCCCTGATGCTCGTCGCCGCGCGGCAGCAACAGCGCCTGGAGCCCCTCCTCGGCCAGTAGCGCGCGCAGCCGCTTGATCCGCTCCGGGATCGCGGACGCATCAGAGGAAGCGGCGAACGTCTGGAACATGCGGAGAACCCCTGGTTAGGCGCGCTTGACGAGCGTGAGCGTGGACCAGCCATCGTAACGCCGGTGCGCGCGGAGCGCGAAGCCCTGCGCCCGGTAGGCGGACAGCACTCGCGGCGCCTCGCGCGTGAGCAGCCCTGAGAGAACGACCGCCGCGCCCGGTAGGGCAGCGTCGCGGATGTCGGGCGCCAGCGAGACCAGCGGCTCCGCCAGGATGTTGGCGACGATCAGATCGAACGGCGCCGCCTTGCGGATCGCAGGCGCCGACAGCCCCGCGCCGGAGACGAACGCGATGCGGCCCCCGACGCGGTTCACGGCAGCGTTCTCCCGCGCGACGACCACCGATTGCGGATCGATGTCGACGCCGTAGAGCACGGCGCGCGGCCACGCCCGCGCCGCCGCGATGGCGAGCACACCCGACCCGCAGCCAAGGTCGAGGATGTTTCGAAAGCGCCGCGCGGCGCTGAACTGGTCGAGCGCGATCAGGCAGCCGAAGGTCGTCGCGTGATGCGCCGTCCCGAAGGCCTCGCCGGCTTCGATCAGGATCGCGTTCGGTCCCTGCGGCACGCGGTCCCGATCATGGCTGCCGTGCACCGTGAACCGCGACGCGCGCACTGGCGGCAGGGCGGCCTGCGAGAGCGCAACCCAGTTGAGGTCCGGGATGGCATCGACCCTGAATTGCGGCATGGCCTCGCCGAGCAGCGCTTCGATCTCGGCCGCAAGCGCGAGCGGATCGCGCGGTTCGGAGAAATAGGCCTCGATGCGCCAGCGCGGGACGGATGCGTCGCCGGCCGGTTTGTCCTCGAATACCGTAAGCGCATCCGGAGGCGGCTCGAGCAGGTCTTGCAGCGCGCCGGAGATCCGCATGGCTCGCCCGCGGTCATCCACCTCGGCGATCAGTTTGTAAGGGGTCATGAGGTCCGTTTGAGATCAGCGCAACAGGAGCGACCCGGCCGGCGGCCGGAAGCGCGGGACAATAGCGCAAGACGGCGGGCGGCGTCAGGGTTGCGCGCGGGCGATCGACGCGTCGGCGGTGGGGCCCCCCGCCACGGGCGCCGGCTCGGTGGGCTCTTCGGCCTCTGTCGCCTCGTCGGGGGCGCCGCCGGGTGCATCCTCGACTGGAACCATCCGCTCGACCTCGGTCCCTTCATCCTGGGTCGGGTCCGGCAGGTTGTCCAGGAACACGTCCCATTTCGCGTCGAGGTGCAGCGCCGCCTCGTGCGGACCGAGCGTGCGCAGGGTGCCGTCCGCCTCCTCGGTGACGATGCCGTCCGCAAGCAGACGGCTCAACGCATCCTCGAGGTCGAAGTCCACCGAGATGCCGAAGCTCGCCTGCAGATATTGCTCGATCGCGGCATCGATGGCGGGCAGGTCGGAATGCTTGGCCTTCTCCTTTGCGAGCACGCTGTAGAGCAGCATCTCCTCCTTCACGTCCTCTTCGGCCGCGCGGTCGGCGAGCTTGATCAGCACGCCGCGGTTGTCGGCCATGGCGTGGAAGTAGAGGTTCTGCGCCATCACCACCATGTAGCGCTGCCGCTGGTTGAGGAAGTTCATGGCCTGCCGGAAGGCTACGCCGCCGAGGCCGAGCACCGCGCCCGCCGCCATGAGCGGGTTCGTCGCCGCGACGGCGATCTTGCCGGCCGCACCGAACGCGCCCATGCCGAGGCCGGCGCCGCCCGTGATGCCGAGTCTCAGCTTGTCCATCAGGCGGAACTTCACGCGCGTATTCGGAAACACCATCTCCACGTCGCTGCGCGGAATGTTCTTGAACAGCTTGAGGTAGATGTTGTTCTCGTTGACCTCCGAGGGGATCATCGCGCGTAGCGCCTTGACCATCTTCTCCGCCTCGCGGCGGGGAACGCGATGCTCTTTCATGATCTCGAGCACGCGTGTTTCGAACGGCTTGAGCTTGAAGAGCAGAAACAGCCGCTGGAAGATCGGCACGTCGAATTCTTCCTTGCGCAGGAACTTGCGCAGGCTGCGCCGTTGGTCGCGGCGGCTGGAGGCACCGCGGTAGTAGACCAGAATC
>JAFKKW010000175.1 GCA_017304275.1 Hyphomicrobiales bacterium
GACCTTGACGTTGGGATCGCTCCTGGCGTCCGTCGCGTAGACGATGCCGAATGGTGTTTCGGCGCGCGAGACGTAGGCGAGGGCGACGCGGACATTCTCGGCACCCGCGACCTTCGGTGCGATCTCGTCCCACACGCCGAGGCTCGTGAGCGCCGCCTTGCCATAGATGCCGGCCGGCACCGATCCCGGCTCACCCATGGCGATGCGGCCATCGCCGAGAGCGTCCGCCAACTTGAAGCCCTTCTCGATCTTGATGTTCTCGGCGCTATCTTTGGGGGCGATCAGCACGAGTGCGTTGCCGAGCAGCGTCTTGCGCGACGCTTCGTCGATCAGCTTGCGCTCGGCGAGCCAGTCCATCCACTTGAGGTCGGCCGAGACGAAGAGATCGGCGGGGGCGCCGGATTCGATCTGCTTGGCCAGGGCGGATGAGGCTGCAAAAGACAGCGTCGCTTTCTTTCCCTCCTTGGTCTCCCAGTCCTTGGCGATGCGGTCGAGCGCGTTCTTGAGGCTCGCAGCGGCAAAGACGACGACGGTTTTCGTCGCGGTCGCCGCGCTCCCGGCCGGCTGCGCATCCCGGGCGCGTGCGGGATGTCCGGCGAGAGTGAGCGCGAGCGCGAGCGCCAAAAGTCGGGTCAGTTTCGTCATAGCGGAGATCCTGAGGTGCTGTATTTGGTTAGATACAGCGATCCTATCCCGCTCGCGTTCTGTCAAGCACGCGATGTTGTCTTGTTGTCACCGGCTTGTCATTTGCGGGATATAGCGGCGGCCGATCCGTTATGGCGGACAGCGATAAGGGCCGGGCGATCCCGCCCGACCCTCGATGTCATCTCGTCGTCATGCTTTTTCAGTGCGAGGCGTAGGCTTTCTCGCCTTTGGTCAGCGCGAACTCTTCCTCCGGCGAGAGGATGAGCTTGTGGCGGCCGACGAGCGCGAAGTAGAAGATGCCGATCGCGAACCAGGCTGCCACCCAGTACACGCCGACGCGATACACCGGATCCTGGAGCTGCATGTAGATCGTGACCAGCGCGATGATCACGGTCGCCGCTGCACCGGGCACGCCGAGCGGACTTTTGTAGGGGCGTTCGAGAGTCGGAAAGTCGCGCTTCAGTTTGATGTAGGTGAGGCCCTGCATCAAATAGGAGAACATGGCGCCGAACACCGCCATGTACGATCAACATGACGGTCAGTCCCAGCAAGGCGCCTGCGAAGAGCGCGATGTGCGGGGTCTTGCGCGTGCCATGGGTCACGGACAAGGCGGTCGGGAAGTAGCCGGCGCGGGAGAGCGAATAGATCTGCCGGCCGTACGCGAAGATGATGGTGTGGAAGCTGGCGATCAGGCCCGTGAGCGCAACGATGGCCAGCGGTGTCGCGATCTCCGTACCGTAGATGGCGCGGAAGCCGTCGAGCAGCGGCTCGCCGGAGGCGCCGAGCTTGTGCGAGCCGACGTCATGGACTGACGGATTGAGCGTCAGGACCAGGAACGCCGACAGGAGGAGTGTGAACATGCCGAGCAGGATGCCCTTCGGCATGTCGCGCTTGGGATCGACCGACTCCTCGGCAGCGAGCGGAAGTTGCTCGATGGCCAGGAACAGCCAGACGGCGAACGGTAGGCCGGCAAGAATGCCGTAGGTGCCGAATGGCAGGAACGGTCCGTTGCCCTCCGGCAGCTCTGCGCCGTCCGCGCCGATGTTCAGCGCCCAGCGGCTGAAATCGACGTGCGGGATGGCGCTCAGATAGAATACGCCGAGGCAGAGCAGCGCCAGGATCGTGATGATGAGCGAGAACTTGAACGACATCTCCACGCCGACGTAATTCAGCGCCACGAAGAGGATATAGAAGATGACCCAGAAGATGGGCTGGGTTTCGGCAGGCGCGCCTAGAATCGCCGAGGCGTAGCTGCCGATGAAGAACACGATCACAGCGGGCGTGATGACGTATTCGACGTTCTCGGCGAGGCCAGTGAGAAATCCGCCCCAGGGACCGAATGCGGTGCGCGCGAACGAGTAGGCGCCGCCGGTGTGTGGCATGGCCGGGCTCATTTCCGCGAGGCTGAAGGTCAGGCCGAGATACATGATGGCGATGACGATGGTGGCGAAGAACATTCCGCCCCAGCCGCCTTGCGCCAACCCCAAGTTCCAGCCGGAAAAGTGTCCCGAGATCACGGCTCCTACGCCGAGCGCCCAAAGGGACCAAACGCCTGCGTGCCGTTTCAAACCGCGTGCCTGGAAGTATGCGTCATCCACCTTCTCGTAGGTGACGCCTTGCGTCGAATGCTCCATGTCGCTAGCTCCCCTGTGTTTATACTTAGGGGATATAAAGTACGGTAATTTGCGTAGTTTGGCTGCTGCTTCTTTGGAGTGATGGCCCGCGAGGAGGTTACGCCTCTGCCGTCTCGGCTGCGGCCGCGATCTGGACGCGGTTGCGTCCCTGCCGCTTGGCCTCCATCAAGCCCTTGTCCGCGCGCAATAATGCGGCGCTCAAGGGCTCGTCGGCGCGCCAATCCGAGACCCCGAAGCTCGCCGTGACGTGGAAGGTCTCCGATCCGCTGTCGAACGCGTGCTTTGCGATGCCGGTGCGGATCACGTCGCACCAATGGGCCGCCTGCTCGGATTCGAGCACAGGGAAAGCGAGCGCGAACTCCGCGCCGTCGAGGCGGGCGACGATGGGGGCCTCCTCGCCAGCGATCCTTGCAACGGTGGCGATCACGGTATCGCCCGCGCCGTGGCCATAGGTGTCGTTGATGCTCTTGAACCGGTCGATATCGAGCAGGCAGACGGACAAGCTATCGGAGGCGTCGAGCTCGCGGCGCTTGACGTCCATCGTGGACAGGAACGCACGGCGGTTCAGCACGCCCGTCAGGTCGTCGGTCTCGGCCTGCTCGACGAGCTGGCGCTGCAACGTGATCATGCGATTGGCGGCGCGCAGGCGCGCCATCAGCTCCTCGCGGCGGATCGGCTTCACGACGAAATCATCGGCGCCGCAGTCCAGGGCCTCGGCCAGGGCACGCTCGCTGCTGTTCGACGACATGACGATGACGTGCAACGGACGTTTCTCGTCGATCAACGTTCTCACTTTCCAGCACAGCTCGAGGCCCGGAATGGGCTCGATCTCGAGGCTGGTCAGGACGACATCGACCGTGCGCGTCGCCTCGATATGGCGGAGCGCGAGATCGGAGGTCGAGAAGCAGTCGACGAAGCAGCCCGTAGCTTCCAGCTCGGCGGCGAGCTTTGCTTGCACGACCCGGCTCGGATCGATGATGACGATGTGCATTTCTTGTTCTTCTTGCAGCCCAGCTCAGGCGCAATGTTGTACGCGCCGTTGGTGAACAGGGCCTTACCGGGTAAATCGAGGATGCTATCGAGCTCCAGCGAGGGGAGCCGCAGCGCAGATGCAAATGGCGAAAAGCGGAGGGTGTGGTGCCGGCGGCATTGATCGGGAGGGAGTTGCCTGCCGGCACCACGAGCATGACACCACCCGTGCTCTAGGGTCGGGGAGGGGGTGCGGGTGGCGCCTGCTTTGCGAATTCACCGTCTCAGGACTGCTTGCGCCTGACGACGGCCTGGCTCCTGTCCGATCCCTAACGCTGCCCAGGGTCGGGGGTTCCGCGGCCTGTTGAGGCATCCGAGACTACATTTCGGAGGCGGTTCGCTCGCGCGGATGGAACCCAGCCGGGACTTGAGCGTTCAAAGCGCTGGCGTGCGCCGTCTGCCTGTGTGGGGTAAACCATTGAAAATAACATTGTAATTCTGGCAGACTGGGCCGTGGCGCAGAGGGATCAGCTATGTACTAGCCGTTGTGAGGAAACTGTTTGGTCGCTGGCGGGGTTGCGCCCGCCTCGGATGTGGCCATTCCTATGGATGACCCGGTCGAAACTGCGCAGAGACCGGGCGATCACGGGAGGATGAAGTTCCGAGGGATGAAATGAAATGAGCACTCCGAAATCCGTCCAGCCGGCTCAGACCGTAGACCAAGGGGACGCCTTGAACATGGATTCGCCAGCCACAAGTCTCGATGAGGCGATCCAATCCGCCATCGGACGCAAGCTGCGCGAGAGCTGGGAAGAAGTCGTGAACGAGGAAGTGCCGGACAAATTCCGGATGCTTCTCGACCAGCTCAAAAAATCCGAAGGCCCCGGGCACAGAGGGGAAAAAAGCTAATATGGCAGCGGCGGATTTCGAGCAATCCCTTGTGGGAGCCATCCCGCATCTGCGCGCCTTCGCGCGATCGTTTGCGAACGATCCGGCGCGCGCGGACGATCTCGTGCAAGAGACGCTGGTCAAAGCGTGGAATAGCCGGGATTCTTTTACCCCGGGCACCAATTTCCGTGCGTGGCTGTTCACCATCCTGCGCAACGTCTATTTCTCGCAGCACCGGAAGCTGCGCCGCGAAGTCGACGATCCGGACGAGCAGTATCAGAATTCGCTGGCGGTGCAGCCCGAGCAGTACGGTCATCTCGACCTTGCGGACTTCCGCTCCGCACTCGGGGTTCTTCCGCCGGATCAACGGGAGGCGCTGGTGCTCGTGGGCGCCGAAGGGTTCTCGTACGAGGAGGCCGCCGAAATCTGCGGGTGTGCGGTCGGGACCATCAAAAGCCGCGTGAATCGGGCGCGCAACAGACTTGTAGATTTGCTTGGGGATCCCGACCTCAAGCCCGGTACTCAGGCGAGCACGGAGCCGCACGGCGGCCGTCTCGTCAAGGATGCGGCCCGCGGATGACAGCAAGGACGTAGATTAGCACGTTGATATTCATGCAGTC
>JAFKKW010000176.1 GCA_017304275.1 Hyphomicrobiales bacterium
CGCGCGCGATCAACTCGTCCGCGCGATGGAAATCGAAAAGGCCGATGCCATGCAGGCGCGGGCTGATCATGGAGTCCGGCGGATCGCCAGCAAGCCGCGAGCGCGCGATGCGGTCCTGCACGATGTTGAACGCGTCGACCATCACCGTGGAGATGCCGGGAACGTCCTCGCCGCGACCCAGAAGCTGGCGCTGCAGAAGCTGACGCACGCCCATGCCGTTCTTGGCCGTTACGGGAGGCGCCTCCTCGAGCTCCTGGTCGGAGTCCGGCATCGGGTTGATATTGGAGATCGTGCCCCGGTTCGAGATGTCGATGTTGAGGTTGACCGCGATCACATAGCGCGCGCCGAGCGCCCGGCAGACCGAGATCGGAATCGGATTGACGAGCGCACCGTCGAACAGCCAGCGCCCGTCGACCTTGACGGGCCGGAACACGCCGGGAAGCGCGTAGGAGGCGCGCACCGCATCGACCACGTGGCCGCGCGACAGCCAGACTTCGTGACCGGTGCCGATCTCCGTTGCGACCGCCGTGAACCGGCGCGGCATGTCCTCGATCCGCGTTTCGCCGAGCTGCTTGCGCAGGCGCTCGCCGAGCCTGTGCCCGGTGATGAGGCCGGTGCCGGACAGATTGAAATCGAGATAGCCGAGCACCCGCCGGCGCGTCAGCTCGCGCGCGAATTCCTCGAGCGCGTCGAGCTGGCCCGCGATCTCGCACGCGCCCACGACGGCGCCGATCGAGGTCCCTGCAATGATGTCGGGCTGAATGCCGGCCTTGTTGAGCGCGCGCAGGACGCCGATATGCGCCCACCCCCGGGCGGCTCCGCCCCCGAGCGCAAGACCGATCTTGAACTTGCCTGCACCTGAATTGGCTGTGGCCATGGCAGACTCCACTTTCCCGGCCCCCTGCAACGCAGAGGACTCTGCCGGTGATTTATCTCGTGGAACCCGTCGCAACGCCCGGCATCGGGATCCCCTCGACCCTTACTTGGAGATTGGCAGATTCCGATTAAAGGCCCCCTACCAACGATGTGATGCGATTTGATAAATCGATGCTGCAGTGCAGCTTTGAGAACAACGCCTGCACCCTCAAAAAGTTTCGAAAGTCTTGCTGCGGGCGAAGCGCGCTCAAGGATCGGCGCGCGCGAGACGCGGAACGTCGCCATCCAGCGAGATGGTGCGATAGAAGCAGGACACCGCGCCGGTATGGCAGGCGACCCCGGCCCCGCCGACCGAAACCCGCAGCCAGACGGCATCCTGGTCGCAATCGACGCGCGCCTCCCGGATGGTCAGGATATTGCCGCTCTCCTCGCCCTTGCGCCACAGGCGCCCCCGTGAGCGGCTCCAGAAGTGCGCCACACCGGTCTCGAGCGAGAGCCGGAGCGCCTCGGCATTCATCCAGGCGAACATCAGCACCGTATCCGTAGTGGCGTCGGTGACGATGGCCGCGATCAGGCCGTCATTGTCGAACTTGGGCTGTAATTCCAGGCCCTGCTCGATGTCCGCAGCGGAGCCTCGGGCCGGGAAGGGGGCGGATGCGCTGTCGGTCATGACGGCCTCTGGATGATGCAACTCGAAGGATCGGGCGAGACGCCCTATATAGAAGCGATTGCAGGCGGCCGGAAGGAGCGCCGGACGCGGCCGGCGGCAGAGGGACACGAAGGACCCATGGCGGATCTCGACGACATCTACAACCAGAGGATCTTCGAGCTGGCGGCGGCCATTCCACATGCCGCGCACCTCGACCACCCGCAGGCGACCGCCCGCGCTCACTCCAAGCTCTGCGGGTCGACCGTCGAGGTCGAGATCGGGATGGAGGGAGACCGCATCTCCGAGTTCGGCCAGACGGTCAAGGCGTGCCTCCTGGGGCAGGCCTCCGCCGCCATCGTCGGCCGCGAGATCGTCGGCACGCCGGCCGACGAGTTCCGCGCCGTTGCAGCCACCATGCGTCGCATGCTGAAGGAGGGCGGCCCGCGCCCCGAGGGTCGCTGGGCGGATCTGGGATTGCTGGAGCCCGTGAAGGACTATCCGCACCGCCATGCGTCGACGCTCTTGGTATTCGACGCCGTGGAGCGCGCGCTTGATCAGGCACAGGGCGGGACGCAGCATGACGCGACGTCGGGCGCAGCTTCGAAAGCCGCAGCCGGCGCATAGCGCGCGTGTGAGAAGAGGACGACCGATGGGCTGGATCGAGACCGTCGTCAAAGCCCCAGTGCACGTCTACCGCTGGACGCTGAAGCCCATCATGGGCCTCGAATGCCGCCACCTTCCGACCTGTTCCGAATATGCGCTCGAGTCCATCGACCGCAATGGCGCCTGGCGCGGCGTCTGGCTCACGCTCTCTCGATTGTCGCGCTGTCATCCCTGGGGCAGCGCCGGCTACGATCCGCCGCCCGATATCCGAAACGAGCATCACCCCTTCGCGCCATGGCGCTACGGTCGCTGGCGGCTGCGGCCGGTGCCGAAGGACGGGGACGTCTGAGACTCTGACGCCGGTGTTCCCCGGGGAACACTCCGGCACGATGACTCTGCGCTAACATGCGCATCAAACTGCCGTCTTCGAAGAAGAGAAATCTGACGATGACCCAGCCGACTGTCGCGCCTGCCGAGCGATCGCCGATCGTGCGCTTCATACGCCGCACCGCTGCCGCGCTAATTCTAGGCGTCGTGTTTTTCGCGGTTCTTTGGATGACGGTGTTCAACGCGGTGACATCCGCAGTCGTCGCCTCGGGCGGCGCTGTGGTGTTGGTCGCAGGCTCAAGCGCGTCCGAGACCTTTCAGTCGATCTTCGAGACGATCGCCGAGGTCATCCTCGGCATCTTCGGCGCCATCGCCGACTTCTTTTCGTCGATCTTCGACTGGTAGATCGTCAGTTCGTGGTCGCGGCAAGCGGCATAGCAAAACGCACGAAAGGACCATGCTCGACGAAATCGTCGTGCCGGTCGCCGATCGCAGGAATGCCCGCCAGAAGAAAGTCCTCGGAAACACGCTGATCGCTGTCGAGCGCTTGCAGCCAGGCGTCGACACGATAGCCGACCGTTAGCGTGCCGCTCGCCAGTGCAAACGCCACACCCGCTTCCGCGTCGAAAGCTCCGACCGTGCGGCTATCCTTGTCCTTGACGGGCACGACGTCCAGACCAAACCCATCCGGTTGCGACATGGAGTTCTTGAACTTCGACTGGCCGAACAGCACGGCCACCGATCCGCCGCCGACGAGGTGCACGCTGTCATTGATGGGAATGCCGCCCCGGAAACCGACCTTCGGACCGATTCCGTCGAACGTGCTGCTGTAATGAACGGCAAGTCCGGAGCACGAGCAGTCGATCAACGAGATGTCGCGGTCGAGTGTCGCGTATGTAAGCCCACCGAAGAGTTGGAAGTGGCCCCCACCGCCGGCAATATCCTTACTGGCGAGCAGGTCGACCAGCGAGGCGTCGGACTCGACACGCGTCTGCACATCCGCAAGCGGAAACGGAAAGCCGCTGACGCCAGGCACGACGTTCAAGCTCGCAACGAACGGAACGAGGTAGGGCTCGATCGGGCCGCCGCCCGTGTCGGCCTCGAGCCGCCGATAGCGCACGGCGGCGCTCCATCCGTTGCGCCACCCATAG
>JAFKKW010000177.1 GCA_017304275.1 Hyphomicrobiales bacterium
GTCGTCGAGCTGAAGTAAGGCAATAGGCAAACGGCAATCGGCAATCGGGAAATTCAGTTCCGAGTGCCGATTGCCCAATGCCGATCTGTAGACGGTTTTCCGGAGGTTCTCCCGAGGGTTCTGCCCTCGTCGAGGCCCTCCGGTGAGCCGTTTCAGAGGTTCAGGACCATGGTCGCTTCGGACCCTACCAGTCTGAAGCGTGAATCATCGGTCCAGAGAGAGACCATGGTCGCTTCGGACCCTGCCGGTCTGAAGCGTGATCATCGGTCGACGATGAACGACGCGTAGGGGATGGCGACCTCTGCGCTGGGCAAGAAGGCGGACCGGTCGTGCAGCCCCCTGGCACGACCCCGGCGAGATGAGGAGCGGACATGGCTGAGACGTTCAACGGCCGTAAGCGTATTCGGAAGCAATTCGGTCATATCCGCGAGGTCGCGGAGATGCCGAACCTCATCGAGGTTCAGAAGAGTTCCTACGACGACTTTTTGATGGTCAAGGAGCCGCCCGGCGGCCGTCCTGACGACCATGGCCTGCAGGCCGTCTTCAAGTCCGTGTTCCCGATCTCCGACTTCTCGGGTCGCGCGACGCTCGAGTTCGTGCGCTACGAGTTCGAGCCGCCGAAGTATGACGTCGACGAGTGCATGCAGCGCGACATGACCTACTCGGCGCCGCTGAAGGTCAAGCTGCGCCTGATCGTGTTCGATGTGAACGAGGAGACCGGCTCGAAGTCGATCAAGGACGTCAAGGAGCAGGACGTCTACATGGGCGACATGCCGCTCATGACGTCGAACGGCACCTTCGTCATCAACGGTACCGAGCGCGTCATCGTCTCGCAGATGCACCGGTCCCCCGGCGTGTTCTTCGATCACGACCGCGGCCGCACGCATGCCTCCGGCAAGCTCCTGTTCGCCGCCCGCATCATCCCCTATCGCGGCTCCTGGCTCGACTTCGAGTTCGACGCCAAGGACAACGTCTATGTCCGCATCGATCGTCGCCGCAAGCTGCCGGTGACGACGCTTCTCTATGCGCTGGGTCTCGACGACGAGCAGATCCTGTCCACCTTCTACAAGATGATCTCGGTCAAGGAGTCGAAGCGCGGCTGGAAGATGCCGTTCATGCCCGAGAAGATGCGCGGCATGACCCCGCTTGCCGACCTCATGGACGCCAAGTCCGGCGACGTCGTCGCCAAGGCCGGCGACAAGATCACGGCCCGCAAGGCACGCGAGCTTGCTGAGAACGGTTTGAAGGAGGTTTTGGTTTCCTCCGAGGATCTCGCCGGCCGCTACATCGCCGAGGACATCGTCAATCTCGAGAACGGCCAGATCTACGCCGAAGCCGGCGCCGAGCTGGACGCGAAGCTGCTTGCCGAGCTCAAGGACCAGAAGGTCAAGGAGTTCCACGTCCTCGACATCGACCACGTCAACATTGGGCCGTTCATCCGCAACACGCTGAACATCGACAAGAACTCGAACGGCGACGAAGCGCTGATGGACATCTACCGGGTCATGCGCCCGGGCGAGCCGCCGACCATCGAGGCGGCGACCAACCTGTTCCACACCCTGTTCTTCGACGCCGAGCGTTACGACCTCTCGGCCGTCGGTCGCGTGAAGATGAACATGCGCCTCGAGCTCGATGCGCCCGACACCATGCGCGTGCTCCGCAAGGAGGACATCCTCGCCGTCATCAAGACGCTCGTGGACCTGCGCGACGGCCGCGGCGAGATCGACGACATCGACCACCTCGGCAACCGCCGCGTGCGCTCGGTCGGCGAGCTCATGGAGAACCAGTACCGCGTCGGCCTGCTCCGCATGGAGCGCGCCATCAAGGAGCGCATGAGCTCGGTCGAGATCGACACGGTCATGCCGCAGGACCTGATCAACGCCAAGCCAGCGGCCGCCGCCGTGCGCGAGTTCTTCGGCTCCTCGCAGTTGTCGCAGTTCATGGACCAGACCAACCCGCTCTCCGAGATCACGCACAAGCGCCGCCTCTCGGCGCTTGGACCGGGCGGCCTGACGCGCGAGCGCGCGGGCTTCGAGGTCCGCGACGTGCATCCGACGCACTACGGCCGCATCTGCCCGATCGAGACGCCGGAAGGCCCGAACATCGGTCTGATCAACTCGCTCGCGACATTCGCGCGCGTGAACAAGTACGGCTTCATCGAGAGCCCCTACCGCAAGGTGAAGGACGGCAAGGTCACCGACACAGTCGTCTATCTCTCCGCCATGGAGGAGATGCGCCACCACGTCGCCCAGGCCAACGCCGACATCGACGCCAAGGGTAACCTCACCGAGGATCTCGTCACCGTCCGCTATCAGGGCGACGTGATGCTCGTGCCGGTGGACAAGGTCGACTACATCGACGTGTCGCCGAAGCAGCTCGTGTCTGTTGCCGCGGCGCTCATCCCGTTCCTCGAGAACGACGACGCCAACCGCGCGCTCATGGGCTCGAACATGCAGCGTCAGGCCGTGCCGCTCGTGAAGGCGGAGGCGCCGCTCGTCGGTACCGGCATGGAGGAGGTCGTCGCTCGTGACTCGGGCGCCGCCATCGCCGCCCGCCGCGCCGGCATCGTCGATCAGGTCGACGCGACCCGTATCGTCATCCGCGCCACCGAGGAGACGGACCCGTCGAAGCCCGGCGTCGACATCTACCGCCTGCGCAAGTTCCAGCGCTCGAACCAGAACACCTGCATCAACCAGCGCCCGCTGATCAACGTCGGCGATCGCGTGGAAGCCGGTGAGATCGTCGCCGACGGCCCCTCGACGGACCTCGGCGATCTGGCGCTCGGCAAGAACGTGCTCGTCGCGTTCATGCCGTGGATGGGCTACAACTTCGAGGACAGCATCCTCCTCTCCGAGCGCGTCGTGTACGACGACATCTTCACCTCGATCCACATCGAGGAGTTCGAGGTCATGGCGCGCGACACCAAGCTCGGACCCGAGGAGATCACGCGCGACATTCCGAACGTCTCGGAAGAGGCGCTGAAGAACCTCGACGAGGCCGGCATCGTCTACATCGGCGCCGAGGTGAACCCGGGCGACATCCTCGTCGGCAAGATCACGCCGAAGGGCGAGAGCCCGATGACGCCGGAAGAGAAGCTTCTGCGCGCCATCTTCGGCGAGAAGGCGTCCGACGTGCGCGATACCTCGCTGCGTCTGCCGCCGGGCGTCACCGGCACGGTGGTCGAGGTGCGCGTCTTCAACCGCCACGGCGTCGACAAGGACGAGCGTGCGATGGCGATCGAGCGCGAGGAGATCGAGCGTCTCGCCAAGGACCGCGACGACGAGCTGCAGATTCTCGATCGCAACGTCTACGCGCGCCTCAAGGACTCGTTGCTCGGCAAGGAAGTGTCGAAGGGACCGCGCGGCGCCCGCAAGGGCACCGAGCTCGACGAGGAGATCCTCGCCGACATCCCGCGCAGCCAGTGGTGGGAGATCGGCCTCAAGGACGAGAAGGCCCAGGCTGAGCTCGAGGCCATCAACAAGCAGTACGAGGAGGCCAAGAAGAGCCTCGAGCGCCGCTTCGTCGACAAGGTCGACAAGCTGCAGCGCGGCGACGAGCTGCGTCCCGGCGTGATGAAGATGGTCAAGGTCTTCGTCGCCGTGAAG
>JAFKKW010000178.1 GCA_017304275.1 Hyphomicrobiales bacterium
GGCGTGATGAAGATGGTCAAGGTCTTCGTCGCCGTGAAGCGCAAGATCCAGCCGGGCGACAAGATGGCCGGCCGTCACGGCAACAAGGGCGTCGTCTCGCTCATCGTGCCGTGCGAAGACATGCCGTTCCTCGAGGACGGCACTCACGTCGACGTGGTGCTGAACCCGCTCGGCGTGCCGTCGCGCATGAACGTCGGGCAGATCCTCGAGACGCACTTGGGCTGGGCCTGCCGTGGTCTGGGACGCATCATCGACGAGGCGCTCCAGGAGTTCCACGCATCGGGCAAGGCCGATGAGCTTCGCGCCGAGATGGAGAAGATCTACGGCAAGGACGCCATCAAGCCGGCGGTCAAGGACGAGGATCTCGCCCTCGTCGCAGAGAAGCTGACCAAGGGCGTGCCGATCGCGACGCCCGTGTTCGACGGCGCCAAGGAGGCCGACATCGTCGACATGCTGAAGGCCGCGGGCTTCGACAGCTCGGGTCAGGTGAAGCTCTACGACGGGCGCACCGGCGAGCAGTTCGATCGTCAGGTGACGGTGGGCTACAAGTACATCCTGAAGCTCCACCATCTTGTCGACGACAAGATCCACGCCCGCTCGATCGGCCCGTACTCGCTCGTCACCCAGCAGCCGCTGGGCGGCAAGGCGCAGTTCGGCGGCCAGCGCTTCGGCGAAATGGAGGTCTGGGCGCTGGAAGCCTACGGCGCCGCCTACACGTTGCAGGAGATGTTGACCGTGAAGTCGGACGACGTCGCCGGCCGCACCAAGGTCTACGAGGCGATCGTCCGTGGCGACGACGCCTTCGAGGCCGGCGTGCCGGAAAGCTTCAACGTGCTGGTCAAGGAGATGCGGGCGCTCGGCCTCAACGTCGAGCTTCTGAACTCCGACGTGCCCGCCGTCGAAGCGGCGCCCGAAGCCGCACCGGAACGGCCACGGCTACCGCCCGCCGCCGCCGAGTAAGAAAACGAGAGGGGCAGCCGACGCCGCATCGCGCGGGCTGCCCTTCAACCTCTTCCGCTCATGTCGGGAGAGGCTACCTGATGAGCACGAATTCTGAGGATCGCGGCCCGCACCCACCGCCGATCCCCCTGGAGAGAGCCGATGAACGAGATCACCAACCTCTTCAAGACCCAGCAGGCGATTCCGACCTTCGACGAGATCAAGATCTCGATCGCCTCGCCGGAGGATATCCACTCCTGGTCCTTCGGCGAGATCAAGAAGCCTGAGACCATCAACTACCGCACGTTCAAGCCGGAGCGTGACGGCCTCTTCTGCGCGCGCATCTTCGGACCGATCAAGGACTACGAGTGCCTGTGCGGCAAGTACAAGCGCATGAAGTACAAGGGCCTGATCTGCGAGAAGTGCGGCGTCGAGGTGACGCTGGCCAAGGTGCGCCGCGAGCGCATGGGCCACATCGAGCTCGCCGCCCCTGTCGCCCACATCTGGTTCCTGAAGTCGCTGCCCTCGCGCATCGGCCTTCTGCTCGACATGACGCTGAAGGACCTCGAGCGCGTCCTCTACTTCGAGAACTACATCGTCACCGAGCCCGGCATCTCCCCGTTCAAGGAGAAGCAGCTCCTGACCGAGGACCAGTACAACCAGGCCATCGAGGAGCACGGTCCCGACAGCTTCACCGCTGGCATCGGCGCCGAGGCCATCCGCGAGCTCATGATCAACATGGATCTGCCGAAGATCCGTGACGACCTCCGCCAGGAGATCGCCGAGGCGACGACGGACCTCAAGCCCAAGAAGCTAGGCAAGCGCCTGAAGGTCATCGAGAGCTTCATCGAGAGCGGCAACCGTCCCGAGTGGATGATCCTGACCGTCGTTCCGGTCATTCCGCCGGAGCTGCGCCCGCTCGTGCCGCTCGACGGCGGCCGCTTCGCGACCTCCGACCTGAACGACCTCTACCGCCGCGTCATCAACCGCAACAATCGTCTGAAGCGGCTGATGGAGCTGCGCGCGCCTGACATCATCATCCGCAACGAAAAGCGCATGTTGCAGGAGTCGGTCGACGCACTGTTCGACAACGGCCGCCGCGGCCGCGTCATCACGGGCGCCAACAAGCGCCCGCTGAAGTCGCTCGCCGATATGCTGAAGGGCAAGCAGGGCCGCTTCCGCCAGAACCTGCTCGGCAAGCGCGTCGACTATTCGGGCCGCTCGGTCATCGTCGTCGGCCCCGAGCTCAAGCTTCACCAGTGCGGCCTGCCGAAGAAGATGGCGCTCGAGCTGTTCAAGCCGTTCATCTACGCGCGGCTGCAGACGCTCGGCCAGGCGGCCACCGTGAAGCAGGCGAAGAAGCTGGTCGAGAAGGAGAAGCCCGAGGTTTGGGACGTCCTCGACGAGGTCATTCGCGAGCATCCGGTGATGCTGAACCGCGCCCCCACGCTGCACCGCCTTGGCATCCAGGCGTTCGAGCCGCAACTCATCGAGGGTAAGGCCATCCAGCTTCACCCGCTGGTCTGCGCCGCCTTCAACGCCGACTTCGACGGCGACCAGATGGCCGTCCACGTGCCCCTCTCGCTGGAAGCCCAGCTCGAGGCGCGCGTGCTCATGATGTCGACCAACAACATCCTGCATCCCGCGAACGGCCAGCCCATCATCGTGCCGTCGCAGGACATCGTGCTCGGCCTCTACTACCTGTCGATCATCCGCGACAAGGAGCCGGGCGAGGGCATGGTGTTCGGCTCCGTCGGCGAGATCCGCCACGCCCTCGAGGCCGGCGCCGTGAGCCTGCACGCCAAGATCAAGGCCCGCTATCGCTCGATCAACGCCGACGGCGAGGAGGTGATCGAGGTGGTCGACACCACGCCGGGCCGCATGATCCTGGGCGAGGTGCTGCCGCGGATGTCGGGCGTGAAGTTCGCGCTCGTCAACCAGCTTCTGACCAAGAAGGCCATCTCCGGCATGATCGATGCCGTCTACCGCAACTGCGGTCAGAAGGAGACGGTGATCTTCTGCGACCGCATCATGGCGCTCGGCTTCCACCATGCCTTCAAGGCCGGCATCTCGTTCGGCAAGGATGACATGGTGATCCCGGACTCGAAGTCGAAGATCGTGCACGACACGACCGAAATGGTGCGCGAGTTCGAGCAGCAGTACAACGACGGCCTCATCACCCAGCTCGAGAAGTACAACAAGGTCGTCGACGCCTGGTCGAAGTGCACCGATCAGATCGCCAAGGAGATGATGGATCGCATCTCCGCCACCGAGAAGGACAGCGCCGGCCGCGAGAAGCCGATCAACTCGGTCTACATGATGAGCCATTCCGGCGCGCGTGGTTCGCCCGCTCAGATGAAGCAGCTCGCCGGCATGCGCGGTCTCATGACCAAGCCTTCGGGCGAGATCATCGAGACGCCGATCATCTCCAACTTCAAGGAGGGTCTGTCGGTTCTCGAGTACTTCAACTCGACTCACGGCGCCCGCAAGGGCCTCGCCGACACCGCGCTCAAGACCGCCAACTCCGGCTACCTGACGCGTCGTCTCGTCGATGTCGCCCAGGACAGCATCATCATCGAGGAGGATTGCGGAACCGATCGCGGCATCAAGG
>JAFKKW010000179.1 GCA_017304275.1 Hyphomicrobiales bacterium
CTCAAGGAAACCATCAACACGATGGTGGACCAGCTCAACGCGTTCGCCGGCGAGGTGACGCGCGTCGCGCGCGAGGTCGGCACCGAAGGCAAGCTCGGCGGCCAGGCCAGCGTGCCCGGCGTCGCCGGCATCTGGAAGGACCTGACCGACAACGTGAACTTCATGGCGAGCAACCTGACGGCTCAGGTGCGCAACATTTCCGAGGTGGCGACCGCTATCGCCCAGGGCGACCTATCCAAGAAGATCTCCGTCGACGTGCGCGGCGAGATCCTCTCCCTGAAGGAAACGCTGAACACCATGGTGGAGCAGCTCCGCTCCTTCGCCGCCGAGGTGACGCGCGTCGCGCGCGAAGTGGGGACGGAGGGGCGGCTGGGAGGCCAGGCCGTCGTGCCGGGCGTCGCCGGAACCTGGAAGGATCTGACCGACAGCGTCAACTCGATGGCCGGCAACCTCACGGGCCAGGTTCGCAACATCGCCGAGGTCACGACCGCCGTTGCCGGCGGCGATCTCTCCCGTAAGATCACCGTTGACGTCAAAGGCGAGATTCTCGAGCTGAAGAACACCATCAACACCATGGTGGACCAGCTCAATGCCTTTGCCTCCGAGGTGACGCGCGTGGCGCGTGAGGTCGGCACCGAAGGAAAGCTCGGCGGCCAGGCCGAGGTCCCGGGCGTCGCCGGCACCTGGAAGGACCTGACCGACACCGTGAACGTCATGGCCGCCAACCTCACCGAGCAGGTGCGCGGCATCGTGAAGGTCGTGAATGCGGTTGCCGGCGGCGATCTCAAGCAGCGGCTCACCGTCAATTCGAAAGGCGAGGTCGCCGCGCTTGCCGAAACGATCAACGACATGACGGACACGCTGGCGATCTTTGCCGATCAGGTCACGACCGTCGCCAGGGAAGTGGGCGTCGAAGGCCGTCTCGGCGGTCAGGCGAACGTGCCGGGAGCGGCCGGAACGTGGAAGGATCTCACGGGTAACGTCAACCTGCTCGCCGACAATCTGACCAATCAGGTGCGCGCGATCGCGGAGGTGGCGACGGCGGTCACCAAGGGCGACCTGACCCGGTCGATCCAGGTCGATGCGCGCGGCGAGGTGGCCGAGCTCAAGGACTACATCAACACCATGATCGGCAACCTCCGCCTCACGACGGAGCGCAACACCGATCAGGACTGGCTGAAGACGAACCTGGCGCGCCTCACGAGCATGCTTCAAGGCCAGCGCGACCTTTCCACCGTGGGCAGCAGGCTCCTGTCCGAGCTGGTCCCGCTCGTGCGCGGCCAACAAGGCGTCATCTATCAGAGAGCGGCCGACGGCTCGCCGTACCTGCACCTGCTTGCCAAATACGCCGATCATCCCGAACGCGGCTATCCGCCTGCCGTCGAAATGGGCCAAGGCCTCATAGGGCAGTGCGCGATCGAGAAGCAGCGCATCCTTGTAAGCGACATTCCCGAGGACACGGTCACGGTCTCCTCGATCGTGCTCGACGCGAAACCGCGCAGCGTGGTCGTCTTCCCCGTGATCTTCGAGGACCAGTTGAAGGCCGTGCTGGCCGTCGCCTCGCTCTACGAGTTCGACAAGGCCCACCTCACGTTCCTGGAGCAACTGACCGCAAGCATCGGCATCGTGTTCAACAGCATCGAAGCGACGATGCAGACCGAGTCGCTGCTTAAGCAAAGCCAGGCGCTCGCGCGCGAGCTCCAGGTCCAGCAGAAGGAGCTGCAGACGACGAACGAGCAGCTCGAGCAGAAGGCGCAGCAGTTGGCCGAGCGCAATGTCGAGGTCGAAGCCAAGAACCAGGAGATCGAGCACGCGCGGCGCGCGCTCGAGGAGAAGGCCTCGGAGCTTGCCCTTACCTCGAAGTATAAGTCGGAATTTCTGGCCAACATGTCGCATGAGCTGCGCACGCCGCTCAACAGCATCCTCATCCTGGGCCAGCAGCTCGGTGACAACGCGGACGGCAACCTCACGGGCAAGCAGGTCGAGTTCGCCAAAACGATCCATGCCGCCGGCAGCGACCTCCTGAACCTGATCAGCGACATCCTCGATCTGTCCAAGATCGAGTCCGGCACCGTGTCGGTCGATGCCGAGGATATCTTCCTGCCGTCGCTGATCGAAATTCTGGCCCGGCCGTTCCGCCACGAGGCGGAAAACAGAGGCCTTTACTTCGAAACCGTGCTCGACGCAGCCATCACCCGCAGCATTTTCACGGATTCGAAGCGCCTCCAGCAGGTTCTCAAAAATCTTCTCTCGAATGCCTTCAAGTTCACTGCGGAAGGCGGGGTGACGCTCAAAGTCGAATCCGTCAACTCCGGCTGGAATTCCGACAACGCCGCGTTGAACGACGCTCCGTCGGTTCTCGCATTCGAGGTGACGGACACGGGCGTCGGCATCCAGCCCGAGAAGCAGAAGATCATCTTCGAGGCGTTCCAGCAGGCGGACGCGAGTACAAGCCGCAAATATGGCGGCACCGGTCTGGGGCTCGCGATCAGCCGCGAGCTGGCGGCGCTCTTGGGCGGCGAAATACAACTCCGCAGCGCCCCCAACCAGGGAAGCACATTTACGCTGTACCTCCCCGAGCGTTATGCCTCGCCCGTCAGCCCGCCGATGGAGATCGAGGCCAACCGGTTCAAGCTGCTGACCGAAAGCAAGGCGCGGCGTCTTCAGGAGACCGCCATCAGTCAAGTCGCCGATGATCGCGAGAACCTGGATCCCGGCGACAAGGTGCTTCTCATCGTCGATGACGATCCGAGCTTCGCCCGTATTTTGGCGCACCTCGCGCAGGACAGCGGCTTCAAGACCATCGTGGCCCACGATGGCGCGGACGCCATCGCCCTGGCGACCGAATACAGGCCGAGCGCCATCTCGCTCGATGTCTATCTGCCCGACATGCTGGGCTGGTCGGTCTTGAGCCAGTTGAAGCACAACACGGCGACCCGGCACATTCCCGTTCAAATGGTGACGCTCGACGAGGACCGCCAACACGCATTGGCCCAAGGTGCATTCTCGTTTGTGACCAAGCCCGCGACCCCGGAAGGGCTGCGCGACACGCTGCGCCGCCTCAAGGAGTTCAGCGCCACGCGCCTCAAGCGCCTCCTCGATCGCCACCCGGCCGGTCCGCTACCGTCGGCCTGGCAGATCACAGCGCGTCTCCGCAGGCGGCTTCTAACCATGATCCGTGCGTTGGACGGTCACCTGGAGGGCGCAAGTTATCGCGAACTCGCAAGGGCGCTCTATGGCCAGGAAGCGGTAGAGCGATTCCCCTGGAAGACCTCATCGGTCAGGGGCCAGACGATCCGATTGGTCGCCGATGCCGTGGCCATGATGGACGGCGGCTATCGAAAGCTGCTGCGCGCCAGCCGCTAGCCTCTCCCGATATCAGAGCAGGGGGTATCGTCAACCTCAGGAGCGAGTTCGTCATCCTCCCGGCCCGCGAATCTCCGCCACCGTGACCGTCGTTGCGCCGTCGCCCCTCGACGGCTCGCGTCACACCCACGGAGTCATCCGCATGCCCGATCCTGCCGCGACGCCCGATGGTTCGCCG
>JAFKKW010000180.1 GCA_017304275.1 Hyphomicrobiales bacterium
CGTCGAGCGCCCCGGCGCCAGGAGTCCCAGTACCCGCGTTCTGTCCTGCACCGCCTTGGGAAGCAGCGGATAGGCGAACGGAATGGTATCGGCGCCGAACGAATAGCCGATCAGCAGGATCGGCAGCTTGTCGTCCGTATCGGCGGCGTCCACGAGAAACGCGATGTCCCGGGCGAGATCTTCCGGCGTCCGCTTGGACCAGAAGTAGTGGAGCGCATCGACGCCGACCACATGCACTTGCTGCGTCGCCAGCCACTCGCCCATCGTCTTATCGAGATCGCGCCACCCCCCGTCGCCGGAAACGAGAATGGTGAGCGCGCGCGGCGTGGAGCGCGCCGGGATATCGATGGCGGCGATGTCGCCGAAAGGTCGCACGACGCTCGCAAGCTCGTCGACCGCGCCGACGATCTGTGACGGGAGATCGGCCTCGAGCTCGTCCACGTCGACACTGTCGCCGCGAGGCTCGGCGAGCGCCTCCGTCGCGTCGACGGCATCCGCCGGTACCAGGAGCGAGACGCTGCCCGGCAGGGCCTTCTCGAAACCATAGCGGCGCGCCTTGCCGTCGGCGGTTTTCGTCGACTTGGCGGCAGAGCAGATCTGCAGTCTGAGGCCGAGCCTGTTCTGGAAACCGGCTCCGACCGCGCCTCCGAGCGTGTTCGCGGGCGCCGCCGACAGCGACGCATAGGCGAACGTGGCCGCCTCTCCGGAGCCGACCACGATCGGTGGCAGATAGGTTTGAATGCCGAGCAGGCGCTGCGCGGTCTGCGCGGCATCGACGAAGTCGCCGACGCCGTCGGCGCACGAGCCGTTCACCTTGTCGAGCTTGGCTGCGTACCGTGAAAAATCGACGCTGAGCACCACATCGCCCGCCGTGCGCAGCGCCGCGACGATCGCGTCGTCCGCCGCCGTCCATCCTGAACGATCGGAGAGATAGACGACCATCGCTTTAGGCGTCTCGACGGCAGGCTTCGCAATCGGGATGTTCTCGAGCAGTCCGGCCGTGACGGTCATGCCGGGAGCGGCCGCGACCGGCGCAGGCGTTTCTGCGAAGCCCTGGGACGACGCGAGGGCCAGGACGGTGGAACATGCGAGCGTGAATGCCTTCATCGTTTGAATATTCCGATTGGGCTGCCGGAGATCAGGCTCGCGATGTCGAGAAGAACGTGCGGCATGGCGAACCCGCCCGGGCAGGCGATGTACTGCGGCGTCCAGACGGGGCCGAACTTTTCCTTGAACGCGCGGAGCCCTTCGAAGTTGTAGAACTCGTCGCCCCGCCTGTAGATGAACGTGCCGACGCGGTTCCAAGTCGAGGCGAGAGGATGGTCTGTGAGGCCGGCGAGCGGCGCCGCCCCGAGGTTGAACCAGCGGTAGCCTTCGGTCTTCCCGTAGAGCAGCAGGTGAGCAAAGAGCGCATCCATGATCACCTTGGACACGCCGGGCTTGTAGCGCATGAGATCGATCGAGATCTCGTTCTTGTCGCCGCTCCGCCACAGATTCGCGAACGCAACGATGGCGCCGTCCTTCTTCAGCACCGCGCAATCGAACTCGGAGATATAGGCCTCGTCGAAGCGGCCGAGGGAGAAGCCCTTCTCGTGGCCTTTTTTCGTCTCGAGCCAGGCGTCCGAGACCGAGCGCAGCTCCGCCATGGCAGCCGGCACGTCAGCCTTGGGAATCACGGAGAACGTGATGCCCTCACGCGCCGCGCGGTTTTCCGCATAGCGGAAATCATGGCGCGCCTTTCCTTCGAGCGAGAACGTCGAAAGATCGACGCGCGCCACCTCGCCCGTTTTGAGGATCTGAAGCCCCAGGTCGAGGTAAAGCGAAAGGTGATCCGGCGAGATCGCGTAGAAGACGGCGCGTGCTCCCGCCCGGTCTGCCGATTCCGCGAACTGCCACACGAGCTGGCGCGCGGCTTTCGTTTCCCCCACCGGCTCGCCGAGCGAGATCCAGCTCCGCCCGGCGACGCCGAACATGACGAAAGCCTTCCCGTCGTCCGATAGCAGAAACGACTTGTCGCCGAGCAGCGCCACGTTGGGAGTGGTGCCCGAGATCGTTTTCAGGATGTCGCGAACGGCCGACGGAATGGCAACGCGACCCGTCGCCGGTTTTTGCGGCTGGTGGATCAGCGCGTCGACGGCAATGGCCGCAGCGACAATGGCCAACGCGAGCGTCGCACGCAGAAAACGCGGGGCGTCGCCATCCCACGCGAACTGCCACCAGAGATCGGTCTGGTACTCGACATGTCGGAATGCCAGAAAGCCGATCAGCGTCAGGGCCGCGAGCACGACACCCATGAGCGCAAGCCAGGTGCGGTTAGGGCGGAACGAGCGCCAGTCGCCCTTGCGATAGAAGGCATGCGGATTGAAGTATAACACGCCGGCCACGATGGAGAGCGTCAGCGCCTCCTCCCAGTCGAGCCCCTTGAGAAGTGAGAAAACCGCACCTGCCAGCAGAAGCGCGATGGCTGCAACGCGTGCAAAGGCGATGCGCCGGTTGAGACCGCGAGCAAGGATGATCAGAGATAGCCCGACGAGACTCGCGAGAAGATGCGAGGCTTCCGCGAACGGCAGCGGCAGGATGGTGCTGAGCACGCCGGTGCGGTCGCTAATCGCTGGCGTATCGCCGGAGAGCAGCAGCACGACGCCGCCGAGAAAGACTAGCGTCGCCGCGATGGGCGGCACCACGCGCCGGGTGACGGCAAAAGCGCGCCCTCTGTTGCGCGTGCGCGCCTGGACGCGGCGGATCTCGAAAATGATGAGCGCCGTCGAGGCGAGCGCCAGCGGCAGCACGTAGTAGATGAGCCGGAAGACGACCAGCGCCGCCAGCACATCCGGCCGCGTGCCCGCGCCAAGCCCCAGCAGGATCGTCGCCTCGACCACCCCGAGCCCGCCCGGCGCATGGCTAACGATGCCGGCTGAGATTGCCGCCACGAACAGCACCAGAAACACCGCGAAGCCCGGCGCGACGTCCGGAGGCAGCAGAACGTAGAGTGCCGCCGCGGCGGCGCCGATGTCGATCGCCCCGATGGCGATCTGCGCCATGGCATTTCCGGCGCTCGGCAGCGGAAAGCGCCATTTGAGAACGTTGAGTTCGCGGGGTCCTCCGGCAAGCCAAGCGATGCCTGCGCCGAGAAGCAGGAGCGCAGCGCCCGCGAGGATGCGGTCGTCGGCAGGAGAGACGAGCCGCAGAAATGGAAGGCCGGCCGGATCGCCCAGGATGCCGAGTGAAATGATGGTGAGCAGTCCGGCGCTGAAGGTGAGCGCCGTCATGCCGACGATCCGCCCCACGTCGGCAGCGTCGAGCCCCGCTGCCTGGTAGATGCGATAGCGCACGGTACCGCCCACCAGCACGTGGAAGCCGATGGCGTTGGAGATGCCGTACCCGACCAGCCCCGCGAAAGCGGCGAGTTGAAGCGACACGCGCCCCGGGGCCACGCCGCGGACGGCGATCACGTCGTAGAGCGCCATGGCCGCGAAACTCACGGCGGTGAACAGGAGGGCCACCCGCCATGCGCTTCCCGGCGTCGCCGCGATGGGCCGCCATGGCGGCTCCCACCAGCGGCCCAACCATCCGCGGCTCGATCAGGCGCTCCAACGCACGTGCGAGCCACGAGGGCTCGGCCTGGTCGTCGGATGTGGCTTCGGGTTTGGTCATCGGTAGATGGCTCGAGCGCACTGGCACCGCAAAGGTCCGGCTAAAGATCACCCTGCGCGTGCCGATTTAAGGCGTCCGCTACGGCTTGTCGCTCATTCCCGCAAGAGGGATCTGGAAAAGCCCTCTGTGACATTTCAAGCCGGAAGGGCGTCCTTGCGGGCTCCCGCCGACCGGCCTCGCGCAGCGGAGATCCCGACACGCCCCCGAGCGCGTCGCGCGTAGAGCTGCCGGACGGTCACATCTCCTACGATTGCAAGCGGATAGCCGAGCAGGAACCGAAGCATCCGGCCACGATCAGGAGCGCCGACATGGCCGATCACCGGGAGGAAATCGGTTAGGCTGCGACGGGACACGGGCCACCCGCTGTCCACACGGGATATCCGTTACGTCTTAGTTCCGTTCCTGCTTTGGGTCACGAGCGGTTTCAGGTACTTCGCCGTTCGGCTATTCGCTACATCGGCAACCTTGTCGGGCGTGCCGCTGGCGATGATGCGCCCCCCGTCTTCTCCAGCTCCCGGCCCGAGGTCGATGATCCAAGACACCTGCGCCAGGACGCGCATGTCATGTTCGACGACGTCGACTGTGTTTCCCGCATCGACAAGTCCTTGCAGTTGTCGCATCAGGCGGTCGACGTCGGCAGGATGCAGGCCAGAGGTCGGTTCGTCGAGGATATAGAGCGTATTGCCATGCTGCGCGCGCTGTAGTTCGGTCGCCAGCTTGATGCGTTGCGCCTCTCCGCCCGAGAGTTCCGTCGCCGGCTGCCCGAGCCGCAGATAGCCCAGTCCGATCTCGCGCAACACGTTGAGCGGTCGTAGCACCTGCGGCTCGTCGGCGAAGAATGCGCAGGCTTCGTCGACTGTCATCTGCAGCACTTGCGCGATGTTGCGGCCCTGCCATTCGATTTCG
>JAFKKW010000181.1 GCA_017304275.1 Hyphomicrobiales bacterium
CGTATTGCCGCCCCACCAGCTGAAGATCTCGCTGAAAATCCCCATGGATTCGCCTCCGCATCCGATCGGTCTGGATTACCGCGCGAAAGGCGCGAACGCCAGCGCGCCTTTCGTCCCGCAAGCGATGGCTGCAAACAGGTCCGTCCCGCGGCCCGCGCTTTTGCGCGAAGGTTGCAGCCACAGCGGTTGCGGCAGATTTACAACAACGAGCATGGTACCCGCTGCAATCGGAATCGGATTATCGTTTGATCAGCCCTCGGCAACGCCCGCTTTCTGGGCTTTTGCACATGCCTGAATCTCGGGCATCTGCGGCAGGCCCCCAATTGACGGGCATTTCGGGCTGTCAATCCCCAAGTCGCCAACACCACTAGATCTAGACATAGTTGCGTCTGCGACCTACCAAATCTAGCTCGACACAGTTTCGCCCTGACTCGAATCATCGTAGTTTCAGGTCATCGCAACCCGCCGTCGGGGGACAGGGGTTGTGACCCGCTCTGCGTATTCATCAACACCCGCAGTAATCGCCTGAGTCAGCCGGTATTCGCACGCTGATGGGGAACGCCGTGTCGTGGCGGGCCGCAGGTGAAGTGTGTCCAAAAATCATCGCGTCGCCATCCCGTACCTCGTTGCGCCGCACGTCCGAACTTCAAATCTGCACGAGGGAATTCATGAAGATCACGCGGCGCTTCACGTCTGCTGGCAAGTCTCCCTACGAAACCATCTCGTTCCGCCGCGCGACCTCTGAGATCAAGAACCCGGACGGCTCCGTCGTCTTTCGTCTCGAAGGCTTCGAGGTTCCCGAGGAGTGGAGCCAGGTCGCAGCCGACATCCTGGCCCAGAAGTATTTCCGCAAGGCCGGCGTTCCGCGCCGTCTGAAGAAGATCGAGGAAACGCAGGTTCCGTCGTGGCTCTGGCGCTCGGTCGCCGACGAGCGCGCGCTGTCCGCGCTGCCCGAGGACGAGCGCACCGGCGGCGAGACCGACGCGCGCCAGGTCTTCGATCGCCTCGCCGGCACCTGGACCTATTGGGGCTGGAAGGGCGGCTACTTCACGACCGAGGATGACGCACGCGCCTTCTACGACGAGCACCGCTACATGCTGGCTCGTCAGATGGCCGCGCCGAACTCGCCGCAGTGGTTCAACACCGGCCTGTTCTGGGCCTACGGGATCGACGGCCCGGGCCAGGGCCACTTCTATGTCGACCACGAGACCGGCAAGCTCACCGTCTCCGCCTCGTCCTACGAGCACCCCCAGCCGCACGCCTGTTTCATCCAGTCCGTGAACGACGATCTCGTCAACGAGAACGGCATCATGGATCTCTGGGTGCGCGAGGCGCGGCTGTTCAAGTACGGCTCCGGCACCGGCTCCAACTTCTCGAGCCTGCGCGGCGCGAACGAACGCCTCTCGGGCGGCGGCCGCTCGTCGGGCCTCATGAGCTTCCTCAAGATCGGCGACCGCGCGGCCGGCGCCATCAAGTCCGGCGGCACCACGCGCCGCGCCGCCAAGATGGTCGTCGTCGACGTCGATCATCCGGATATCGAGGAGTACATCGGCTGGAAGGTGAAGGAGGAGCAGAAGGTCGCCGCCCTCGTCACCGGCTCGCGCATCTGCAGGAAGCGCCTCAAGGCCGTGATGAAGGCCGCCGTCAATTGCGAGGCGGAAGGCGACGCCTGCTTCGATCCCGCGAAGAATCCCGCGCTGAAACGCGCCATCAAGGAAGCCCGCCGCGACGACGTGCCGATGAACTACGTGCACCGCGTCATCCAGTTCGCGCGCCAGGGCTACAAGGACATCGAGTTTGCCACCTACGACACCGACTGGGACAGCGAGGCGTACCTCACCGTCTCCGGCCAGAACTCGAACAACTCGGTGCGCGTCACCGACGAGTTCCTGAACGCGGTCGAGAGCGACGGCGTCTGGGCGCTGACCTCGCGCACCACGGGCAAGACAGTGAAGACGATCCGTGCCCAGGACCTCTGGGAGCAGATCGGCCATGCCGCCTGGGCGTCGGCCGACCCCGGCATCCAGTTCCACACCACCATCAACGACTGGCACACCTGCCCGCAGTCGGGGCCGATCCGCGCCTCGAACCCGTGCTCGGAATACATGTTCCTCGACGACACGGCATGCAATCTGGCGTCCCTCAACCTGCTCACCTTCCGCAAGCAGGATAAGAGCTTCGATACCGAGAGCTTCGCGCACGCCTGCCGCCTCTGGACCATCGTGCTCGAGATCTCGGTGCTGATGGCGCAGTTCCCCTCGCGCCAGATCGCGGAACTCTCGTACCGCTATCGCACGCTGGGCCTCGGCTTCGCCAACATCGGCGGCCTGTTAATGGCGTCGGGCATTCCCTACGACTCGGCCGAGGGTCGCGCCATCTGCGGCGCCATCTCCGCGCAGATGACGGGCATCTCGTATGCGACCTCCGCCGAGATGGCCGGCGAGCTTGGACCGTTCCCCGGCTTCGAGCCCAACCGCACCGATATGCTACGCGTGATCCGCAACCACCGTCGCGCGGCCTACGGCCAGACCGGCGGCTATGAGCGGCTCTCCATCGCACCCGTGCCGCTCGACATCGCGAGCTGCCCGGACCAGAGCCTCGTCGCTGCCGCCCAGGCGGCATGGGACTACGCCATCGACCTCGGCCAGAAGCACGGCTACCGCAACGCGCAGGCGACCGTCATCGCGCCGACCGGCACCATCGGCCTCGTCATGGACTGCGACACGACGGGCATCGAGCCGGACTTCGCGCTCGTGAAGTTCAAGAAGCTCGCCGGCGGCGGCTATTTCAAGATCATCAACCGCTCGGTGCCGGAAGCGCTGCGCGTGCTCGGCTATCGCGAGAGCGAGATCGCCGAGATCGAGGCCTACGCCGTCGGTCACGCCTCGCTGGCGCAGGCCCCGGCCATCAACCACACCTCGCTCATGGCCCGCGGCTTCACGCCGGAGGTGATCCAGAAGGTCGAAGCGAGCCTCGGCACCGCCTTCGACATCAAGTTCGTGTTCAACCGCTGGACCCTGGGCGACGAGTTCCTGACCGGCACGCTCGCCATCCCGACCGCCAAGCTCGATGAGCCCGGCTTCGATCTTCTGACGCACCTCGGCTTCTCGAAGAAGGACATCGAGGTCGCCAACGAGCACGTCTGCGGCGCCATGACCCTCGAAGGCGCGCCGCATATCAAGCCCGAGCACTTGGCCGTCTTCGACTGCGCCTCGCCCTGCGGCCGCAAGGGCAAGCGCTATCTCTCGGTCGAGAGCCACATCCACATGATGGCCGCGTCGCAGCCGTTCATCTCGGGTGCCATCTCGAAGACCATCAACATGCCGAACGAGGCCACCGTCGACGACTGCAAGCAGAGCTATATGCTCTCCTGGCGTCTCGCCCTCAAGGCCAACGCGCTCTATCGGGACGGCTCCAAGCTCTCGCAGCCGCTCAACGCCCAGGTGCTCGGCGACGACGTCGACGAGCAGGACGAGGTCGCCGAGCAGACGACGGCCGACAAGCCGCAGGTCCAGCGCATCATGGCCGCG
>JAFKKW010000182.1 GCA_017304275.1 Hyphomicrobiales bacterium
AAAGGCGGTGCTCGGCGAAGGTCCGCTGCGGCCGGCGCTCGCCTTCGTCGGCGAGCAGCCGGGCGATCAGGAGGATCTGCAGGGCCGCCCGTTCGTCGGCCCGGCGGGGCGGCTCCTCACGCGCGCCATGGGCGAAGCGGGCATCGACCGCGACGCCTGCTACGTCACGAATGCGGTCAAGCATTTCAAGTTCGAGCAGCGGGGCAAGCGGCGGCTGCACCAGAAGCCGACCACAGGGGAAGTGCGCCATTACCGCTGGTGGCTGATCAAGGAGCTGGAGCTCGTGCGGCCGGCGCTGGTGGTCGCCCTCGGCGCGACGGCGGTGCTCGCCCTCGCCGACAAGGCGCTTCCGATCACGAAGTTCCGCGGCCCGGCGCAGTTCGGAGCCTGGCCCGGCTTCATCACCGTGCACCCGTCCTATCTTCTCCGCATCCCCGACGAGGCCGCCAAGCGCGCGGCTTACGAGGACTTCGTGGCGGACCTGGCCCAGGCGCGCGCTCTGGCGCAAAAGGCGATCGGCGCCGCGGCGTGACTGGCGCGCACTGCTCACGCCTCCATCACGTGTTCTTTTGCCTTGCCTCAGCAGAGCTTATGGCGGGACCCACTCGCGCCCCGCCGCGTGGAGGGATAGAATGGGATCAAATACAAAAGACTAGATCTCGGAGAGGAAGCGTATGATCCGTTCGACCATGCTCGCCACGGCGGCGGGCCTTTTGCTGTGGGGCGGCGCGGTTCCGCCCGCACACGCGCAGGATCTCTGGCAATACATCGATCTCAATTCCGACGCCTTCACCAAGGCCGACATGACACGCGCCGACGTGGAAGCCGTCATCAAGGCTGCGGCTGCCAAGGGGGAGCCCGCCGACTTCAACGGCAAGCAACTCAACAAGCTCGACCTCTCGGGTCTCGATCTCAGCGGTGCCAACCTGCTGGCGGCGCGCATTAACGGCACGAACCTGAAGGGTGCCAATCTCAAAGGCGCCAAGCTCGATCAGGCCTGGGGCGTCGAAGCGGATCTTTCGGGTGCCGATCTCGAAGGCGCCAGCATCGTCTCGGCGCAACTCCTGCGGGCAAAGCTCGACGGCGCCAACCTCTCCAACGCACGCCTCGCGAGCGATCTCACGCAAGCGAGCCTGGTCGGCGCAAATCTCGACGGCGTCAACATGGCGGGCGGCGTGCCCGCGCGTGAGAGCCGGCGGCATCCGTTCGTGTTGCGCTCGGCAAAGCTCGACAAGGCGTCGATTAAGAAGGCCGGGCTCATCGGCGCCGTGCTCGAGTTCGCCTCGCTCAAGGATGCGGATCTCTCCGGCTCGATCCTGGCGGGCGCGGCGCTTGGCGGGGCAGACCTCAACGGCGCCAACGTGACCGCCGCGGATCTCAACGGCGCGGATCTGGCCTCCGCGCACATCGAGACGCTCGTCGGGCGCGACGCCATCGTCAATCTCGACAAGGCGCGCAATCTCGACGAGGCGTACGCGAAATAGCCCTCGCCGGCTTCAAGACGCTTGGCCGAGATAGGTCTCGTCGGCGGCCGTCGGGATCGTGAAGCCGCCCTCCGCCACCATGCGCGCGAAAAGACCGTTGCCTTCCGCCAAGGTGCGGAACCGTCCGCGCTCGACGATGCGGCCCTGGTCCAGCACCAGGATCTCGTCGGCGTCGGCGACGGTCGAGAGACGATGGGCGATGATGAAGGTCGTGCGGCCCTTGCGCAGCCGGTCGAGCGCGCGTTTGATGCGCGCTTCCGTTTCGGCATCGAGCGCACTGGTGGCCTCGTCGAGGATGAGGATCGGCGCATCCTTCAGAATGGCGCGCGCGATGGCGATGCGCTGACGCTCGCCGCCGGACAGGGCCGCGCCGCGCTCGCCGATGACGAAGCCGTAGCCGTCCGGCTTCTGCATGATGAAGTCGTGGGCTTCGGCGAGGCGCGCCGCCTTCTCCACGTCCGCGAGCGTCGCATCGGGCCGACCGATGGCGATGTTGTCGCCGATCGAGCGATTGAATAGGCCGGCGTCCTGGAACACGACCGCAATCTCATGGCGGAGCGAGGCGAGCGTCACGCCGGCGATGTCGTGGCCGTCGATCAGGATGCGGCCCGCATCGGGCGCGCGCAGGCGCATCAAGAGCGAGAGCGTGGTCGACTTTCCGGAGCCGGTGGGACCTACGAGGGCGACCGTCCTGCCGGCGGGCGCCTTGAGCGTGATGTCATGCACGCCCTGCGCAGTGCCCGGAAAGCGGAAGCTCACGGCCTCGTAGCAAACCTCGCCGTTGACGCGGGGCAGCGGCTGCGCGTCCGGTGCCTCGGCGATGCCGTCCGGCTCGTCGAGCAGCGCGAAGTAGCTCCTGAGCGTGGGACCGTTGCGATGGATGGCGCTCACGAAGCCTGAGATCTGGTCGAGCTTTGCGATCAGAAGGTTGGCGAAGCCGACGAACGACACGATCTCGCCGACGGTGAGCTCGCCGCGGCCGGCGAGCAGCGCGCCGACCGCGAACACGGCGACCATGGTGATGGTGGCGGCGGCGCGCTGGAGCACCGTGAGCAACCCCCACCACGTCAGCACCGGATACTGCGCGGCCAGCAGATCGCTCATGACGACCCGCATGGCATCGGACTCGGCCTTGAAGCGCACGAAGCTCTGCACGACGGTCACGTTGCCGATCACGTCTCCGACGCGGCTGAAGACGGCCGCGTTGTAACGCTCGACGTTCATCTGGCCCGCCCTCGTCTTGGTCATGACGATGCGGTTCATGACGACGTAGGCCGCCGCCAATAGCGCGAGGATGGCGGCCATGCGCAGGTCCATGCCGATCGCTGCCGGCACCAGCAGGACGATGCCCGCCACGGCCGTGATCTGCTCGCGCATGGCGCTGAGCCAGAGCCAGAACAGCACATCAGTCCCGCGCACGATGGAGCGGATGACGGCACCCGAGCCCTGCTCGGCGTGGTAACCCTGGGGCAGCGTCATGGCGCGCTCGAACGCCTCCGCCAGGGCGGCGAGGCGGCGGCGATGGGCGAGGCGGTCGGCAAAGACGGCGACGGCGACGCTGGCCAGAATTCCGAACAACCCGATCGCCGCCCAAAGGGCGATGGTCGGGAAGGCCCCCTCCCCGCGCGTCAACGCGTCGACGACGCGGCCGAAGAGGATGGGCTCGGCAAGCTGCACGAAGCCTATGGCGACGGAGGCGACGGCGAGCAGGAGCCCAAGCGAGCGCTCGGCTTTGAGCATTGCAAGCGCGCGGGCGTAAAGGCCGAACAGGCTCATGGGCGAGCGACGATCCCGTCTGCGGCCGTAGAGCCGGCCAGGAGGATCATCTTAGACGCAGGACGCGAGGCTGGAAAATGCGACGTGAAGGGGGTTGATCAGGCGTCCATGCCCAGGAGGGCGCGCACGCCCTCGAGGGTATAGGGTTTGGTCATGATACGCGTTTGGGCGAAGACAGCCGGAAACGCATAGCTGTCCCCGTAGCCGGTCGTAAACACGAAGGGAACGCCCAGCGCCTGAAGTCGCTCTGCGATCTCAAAGCACTTGT
>JAFKKW010000183.1 GCA_017304275.1 Hyphomicrobiales bacterium
CGCGAAAAGAGTGGCCGCCAGGTCACGATGTCGACCGATCTCATCTACAACGTGCTGCGCCGCCATGATCCCGGCCACATTCTGCTGGAAGCCGCCTGGGAGGACGCGGCCACGGGTCTGTTGGATATTGCGCGCCTCGGCCAATTCCTGGCCCGCGCGCGCGGTCGAATCAGGCATCAAGCTCTGGACCGGGTCTCGCCGCTTGCGGTACCGATCCTGCTCGAGATCGGCGTCGAGCCTGTCGGCCGGCTGACGCGCGAGGATCTGCTGCGCGAGGCCGCCGAGGAGCTGATCGCGGAAGCGATGCACTTGAGTGATGACAGCGGGGATGCACGTGAGAAGCACGACGCAAATGCTGGAGCTCAAGCCCGAGCGTCTCGACGTCGGTGAGTTCAGCCAGCAGCCGATCTCGATCGCCGGCCGCTCGCTCGTCGCGGATGTATCCGGCGCCCTCTACTGGCCGGCCGAGGACATTCTGATCGTTGCCGATCTGCACCTGGAGAAGGGCTCGGCGTTCGCGTCGCGCGGCATCATGCTGCCGCCTTACGACACCGCAGCCACGCTGGAACGGCTTGCGGCCACGCTCGATGCCTATCCGGCCGCGACCGTGCTCTGCCTCGGCGACAGTTTTCACGACTGCGGCGCCAGCGAGCGCATGAGCCTGGTGGATCGTGAGACGCTCGCCATCCTGCAGGAGGACCGCGACTGGCTCTGGCTCAACGGCAACCACGACCCGGTGATCGATGAGATCATGGGCGGGACCGTGCTGCACGAGGTCGCGATCGGTGGCCTTACCTTCCGCCACGAGCCGACCGCCGGCCCGGTGACGCACGAGATCGCCGGCCACTTGCATCCGGCCGCGCGCGTCTCGTTCCATGGCCACGTCATCCGCCGCCCGTGCTTCGCCGGCAACGGCATGCGCCTCGTGCTGCCCGCCTTCGGCACCTACGCCGGCGGCCTCAACGTTCTCGACGACGCGTTCGCGCCCGTCTTCGGCAACGATGGCCTGTCGGTTCTCGTGCTGGGCCAGGAAGGCCTCTACCCTATCGCCTCCCGCCTCCTGAAAGAAGACTGAACCGGCTTTCCCAACCTGCCCCTAGGTCCCGGCGCTCGCTGCGTTCGGCCGGGATGACACATGGGGCCAACGCGGCGACCACCTGTCATCCCGGCCAAGCGACGCTCAGCGGAGCGCAGAGCCGGGACCCAGCGAAAGAGTTGCCGAAGGCGCAATAGATCTTTTGCGATCGGAGTCGTGCGCTGGCTTCCCGCTGAGCTCGCTTGGCGGAAATGACGGAGTGGACCTACGCCGGCGGATGGCGGCGGAATGGCATCGACGCGAGCCACCCCGAAAGCGCCGCGATCAGCACGGCAGCCATCCCGTAATAGAGCGGATGGTGGAGCGCCGCCCGATAGAGCCACAGCTCGATCCCACTGCGCTCCAGCCGCACCTTGGACTGGAACGTGCTCAGAAGATCGCCTTCGCGGAACAGATAGACGCGCGCCGTCATCGGCCCCACCGGCACGTTGGCCGGCAACGCGATGGAGCTGCGGAACAGGCTCTTGCCGATGAAGATCACGGCATAGTCTTCCTTGATGTAGAGCCCGTCCTTCTGCTTCAGCCGCACCACGGCGTCCTTGTAGTCCTTGATCTCGCCCGGCCGCGTCTCGATGACGGAGTGCGCCGCCGGCGAGAGCCGCGCATAGTCGTGCCCGATGGCGTTGCGCTCGAGCAAGGCGTCGTCCGCGATCTCCTCGATCGGGCGCGTGGACGCGATGGCGTAGAAGCTCGGCACGCTTTCGAAGTTGACGGCATCCGTGTTGATCCACAGCCCGGCAACGTTGGCTTTCCGCCGCACCGTGACCGGGATCGGCATGCCCTCGAGCACGACGATGACGTCGTAATAGCCCGCTTCCGCGCTCGGCTGGCGGCTGTTGACCACCGAGCCGAACACCACGATCTCCGTGCCCGTGAACGCCGAGGTGACGGCGATCGTCCGCGTCGACACGTCCGCTTCCACGGCCTCCTTGGCCGAGTCGGGCAGCCGTGCGCCCGCCGCGGTTTGTTCGGCGCGCGGATCGGCTTTCTTCCGGACCGGCTTGCGCAGCGGCTTCCCGAAGTCCGGGAGCGCGGCGTCGGGTTTTTGCTTCGCGTCCTGGGCGGGGACGGGTCCGGGGCAGGCGCACCATACCGCCGCCGCGGCCAGCAGCGGGAAAATCCGCCGGCGTCGTCCGGCGCGCGCCATCATCTCGGGCCTCCGAACGACGTGATGGAGAACAGCTCGGGCGGCGTCACGATGAGATCCCACCCGATGCGGGCGCAGACCAGGAGAACGAGAGCGGCGAGAAGCAGCCGCAGCTGCTCGCCCTTGAGACGCGCCCCCGCCGCGGCGCCGTATTGCGCGCCGATGACGCCGCTGACGATGAGCAGCAGCGCCAGCACGATGTCGACGCTGTAGTTCTCGGTCGACTGCATGACCGTCGTCACGGCCGCAACGAACACGATCTGGAACAGGGACGTTCCGACCACGACGTTGGTCGGCACGCGCAGGAGGTAGATCAGGGCCGGCACCATGATGAAGCCGCCGCCCGCACCCATGATGGCGCCGAGGAAGCCGACGAACGCGCCGATCATCATCGGCGGAATGGCGCTGATGTAGAGCTTCGAGCGGTGAAACCTCATCTTGAGCGGCAGTTTGTGGATCCAGTTGTGCTGCCCCGAGCGGCGTAACGCGCGCGCTTGGCCGCGCCGCGCGGCCTGGATCGCGCCGATGCTCTCGATCAGCATCAACGCCCCGATCACGCCGAGAAAGGTCACGTAAGCGAGGGCGACGAAGAGGTCGAACTGGCCCGCCAGACGCAGGATACGCACCATCTTGACGCCGATCACCGAGCCCACGACGCCGCCAGCCAGCAGCACGAGGCCCATTTTGATGTCGACGTTGTTGCGCCGGTACTGCGCGATCGCCCCCGAGACGGACGACGCTACGATCTGTGCCGCGCCGGTCCCGACCGCCACAGCCGAGGGAATGCCCGAGAAGATCAGCAGCGGCGTCATCAGAAATCCGCCGCCCACACCGAACATGCCGGACAGAAAGCCCACCGCGCAGCCCATCCCGAGGAACAGCAGCACGTTGGCGCTCATCTCGGCGATCGGCAGATAAATGTGCATTGCGTGAGCGCGTTACGCCGCTAACGGAGGGTGGACATCAGAGGCCGTCGCGCGGGGTTGCTCCCGTTTTGCCGGCCGCATCGGAAGGAGCGAGGGCACGAGGGCGCCGGCTCGCGCGGGCATCGTATTGGACCTTTTCCGTGAGTGCCAGTGCTGCGTCGCAGAGAGCGGCCCGGCGCCGCGGGGAAATCCTCGGGTGCGGACGTTTGATGAACCTTCGCGAGCCGATTTTCAGGTGTTTGTGTCGTTATTGACGCGCTTCTTCCAGTCCTCGGCGGCTGCGCGGGCATCGTTGGCCAGCGGCGTGGCGTGACGGGCCTGGAACGAGGCGACCATGCCGTCCGCGGAGGCAAGATC
>JAFKKW010000184.1 GCA_017304275.1 Hyphomicrobiales bacterium
CCTACGGCGGCGCCGCCCCGCACGGCGGCGGCGCGTTCTCGGGCAAGGACCCGACGAAGGTCGACCGCTCGGCGGCCTATGCGGCGCGCTATCTGGCGAAGAACGTCATCGCGGCCGGTCTGGCCGACCGTTGCACGATCCAGCTTTCGTATGCGATCGGCGTCGCCAAGCCGCTCTCGATCTATGTCGATACGCACGGCACCGGCAAGGTGGACGAGGCGGCGATCGAGTTGGCGCTCGACAAGGCGATGGATCTTACGCCGCGCGGCATCCGTCAGCAGCTCGACCTCAACCGTCCGATCTATGCGCGCACGTCCGCCTACGGTCACTTCGGCCGTAAGCCGGACAACGACGGCGGCTTCTCGTGGGAAAAGCTCGACCTCGCGGACGCGATCCAGAAGGCGGTTTGAGCTTTCGTCGCGGATGGCGCTTTGCGACGGCCGCGTTTCTGCGGCCGTTCGCTTTTGTGTCCTTCGTGTCGGCGCGTTGGCCCTGGATGGCCGGGTCAAGCCCGGCCATGGCGTGAGAGAGGAACGAGGTGGGTTCGGACGGAGGAAAGGCATCTCATCCGCATTCTGCGGAGATCCGCTCGTTTGGGCGGAGGCGGGGCCGCAAGCTCAGTGCGCGGCAAGAGATGCTGCTTTCGGAGTTGTTGCCGAAGGTTGCCGTTGATCCTTCCGGACCGGCGCCGCGCGATCTCGACGGACTGTTCGCGCCCGGCACGTCGGCCGTCTGGCTCGAGATCGGGTTCGGCGGAGCGGAGCACCTCATCTGGCAGGCGCGGACGCATCCGGACGTGGGGCTGATCGGCTGCGAGCCTTTCGAGGACGGCGTCGTGAAGGCCCTGACCGCCATCGAGGCTGGCGGGCTCGGCAACGTGCGTCTGCTCGGCGAGGACGTGCGGCCGTTGCTGCGCTGGCTGCCGGCGCGCTCTCTCTCCAAGGTGTTCATTCTGTTTCCGGATCCGTGGCCCAAGAAGCGGCATCAGAAGCGGCGGCTGTTCTCGCCGGATCTCCTGCGTCTGCTGGCCCGCGTGATGGTGCCGGGGGCGGAGCTTCGCCTGGCGACGGATATCGGCGATTACGCCCGGACGGCGTTGCTCGCCCTTCAGGGAACGGCCGATTTCCGTTGGACGGCAGAGGGGCCGGCGGACTGGCGCGTGCGGCCTGCGGACTGGCCGGGGACCCGGTACGAAGCGAAGGCGGGGCGGGAAGGACGGTGCTGCTATTTCTTGCGGTTTCTCAGGACATCTTCGGGAAATGAGTAAATTCCGGCCGGCAGTCGGCTTCGGGGGCAGAAAAGCCCCGGCAAAGGCGCTTGCCAGGACTGTCACAGTCACGTATTATCCGGTTGCTCATGATCATCTCAACTCTGAGAGTGGGCCCCTCAAGGGCTCGCTCTTGTTGTTTTGGTAGCCTCAGTCGGCCGCCGGAAGCAAAGCGGTATGCACATTTCCAACGAGGTCGTCTCGCACGACCGCTTCATTCAGGAGACCGGTCTCGAATCGGATCTGGCCCAGCTTGTCGAGCCGGTGCTCGACAGCCTTGGATTCCGGCTCGTGCGTATCGAAATATCCGGCCGTGACGGCAAGACGGTGCAGATCATGGCCGAGCGGCCGGACGGGTCGATGACGATCGACGACTGCGAGGCGGTCTCGAAGGCGATCTCGCCGCTGCTCGACGTGCAGGATATCGTGTCCGACAGCTACCGGCTCGAGGTGTCCTCGCCCGGTATCGACCGGCCGCTGGTGCGTCCGTCCGACTTCGTCGACTGGGCGGGGTCGGAAGCGAAAATTGAGCTCAAGGCGCCGATCGAAGGGCGCCGGCGCTTCCGGGGGCGCCTCGAGGGTTTCGACGACGGCGAGGTGCTGCTCGAGGTGGACCTCGGAGAAGAGGGACACAAGACCATCGGTCTTGCTGTGGGGCTGATCGCCAGTGCGCGATTGGTGCTGACGGACGAGCTTATTCGTGAAGCGCTCACCCGCGCCAAGGCGGCGGGCAAGGGCAAAGGACAACTCGGGGACGGTATCGAAGCCGATCCGGACGAACTCAAGACCGACGACGTGGAGGGTCTCTGACTATGGCAGGCGTAGCAGGCATCAGCGCCAACCGGCTCGAGCTTCTGCAGATTGCGGATGCCGTTGCGCGGGAAAAAACCATCGACCGCAAGATCGTGATCCAGGCCATGGAGGACGCGATCCAGAAGGCCGCCAAGTCGCGCTACGGCGCGGAGAACGACATCCGCTGCGAGATCGATCCCAAGACGGGCGAGACGCGGCTGTCGCGCGTGCTGGCGGTCGTCGATGACGTCGAGAACGAGGCGACGCAGATCACGGTCGAGGATGCCAAGCGGCGCAATCCGGAAGCCAAGGTCGGCGACCTCATCGCGGAAAGCCTGCCGCCGTTGGATTTCGGCCGGGTCGCGGCACAGAATGCCAAGCAGGTGATCGTGCAGAAGGTGCGTGAAGCCGAGCGCGACCGGCAGTTCGGCGAATACAAGGATCGCGTCGGCGAGATCGTCAACGGCACGGTGAAGCGCGCAGAGTACGGCAACGTCATCGTCGATCTCGGGCGCGCCGAGGGCATCATCCGTCGCGACGAGATGATCCCGCGCGAGAACGTGCGCTACGGCGACCGCATCCGCGCCTACATCTACGACGTGCGCCGCGAGCAGCGGGGTCCGCAGATCTTCCTGTCGCGCGCCAGGCCCGAGTTCATGAGCAAGCTCTTCGCGCAGGAAGTGCCGGAAATCTATGACGGCGTGGTCGAGATCAAGTCGGTCGCGCGCGATCCGGGCTCGCGCGCCAAGATCGCGGTCATCAGCCGCGACAGCTCCATCGATCCCGTCGGCGCCTGCGTCGGCATGCGCGGCGCGCGCGTGCAGGCGGTCGTCAACGAGCTGCAGGGCGAGAAGGTCGACATCATCCAGTGGAACCCGGATGCGGCGAGCTTCATTGTCAACGCGCTTGCTCCGGCTGAGGTGTCGAAGGTGGTGCTCGACGAGGACTCGAACCGCATCGAGGTCGTGGTGCCCGAGAGCCAGCTTTCGCTCGCCATCGGCCGGCGCGGCCAGAACGTGCGGCTCGCTTCGCAGCTCACCGGCTGGGACATCGACATCCTGACCGAGCAGGAAGAGAGCGAGCGGCGCCAGAAGGAGTTCGCCGAGCGCTCGCAGATCTTCATGGATGCGCTCGACGTGGATGAGGTGATCGCGCAGTTGCTCGTCACCGAAGGTTTCGCCTCCGTCGAGGAAGTGGCCTACGTCGATCTCTCGGAGATCGCGCATATCGAAGGCTTCGACGAGAACACGGCGAGCGAGATCCAGACGCGCGCGCGCGAATACCTCGAGAAGCTCGAGGCGGAACGCGATGTGCGCCGGCGCGAGCTCGGCGTGTCGGACGACCTCGCCAAGGCCGAGGGCGTCACGACGGCGATGCTGGTCGCGTTCGGCGAGAACGGCATCAAGACGGTCGAGGATCTCGCGGACTGCGCGACCGACGACCTCACGGGATGGACC
>JAFKKW010000185.1:0-967 GCA_017304275.1 Hyphomicrobiales bacterium
TCAGCTGCTCCTTCATCGTCTCGATGTTCTCGTAGGTCCAGATCTTGGGATGGCTGTTGCGCTCAATGGCGGCGTTCTCGGCCGGCAGGCCGAAGGCGTCCCAGCCCATCGGATGCAGGACGTTGAAGCCCTTCATGCGCTTGAACCGCGCCACCACGTCGCCCATCACATAGTTGCGGCCATGGCCGATATGGATGCGTCCCGACGGATAGGGGAACATCTCGAGCACATAGTATTTCGGACGCGGGTCGTTGTTCTTCGTCTCGAAAATGCCCTGCTCCGCCCAGGCACGCTGCCAGCGCGGTTCGGCGTCACGAGGGTTGTAGCGTTCTATGGCCATGGTCCGTCGTCGAAAAAAGAGAGGGAAAGGGCGGCTTCACGCCACCGGAGCAGGGTGCGACCTTCACCAGAAACACGCCGCCCGGTCAACCGCTATCGCTGCCGCAGCGGCCAATGGCCGGCCGCGCCCGTCCGTCATGCCGCCGCTTGGTTGAGCCGGGCCGCGCCCCATGCTAGGGCCGCAGCACCATTGCCGATCCGGGAGCGCGCCATGCCTGATTTGAAGTCCGACGACGTCCAGCAGCGCCTCGCCGCCGTCCTCGCGCGCATTGGCGCGACCGAGACGGCCAGCCACCGTCCATCCGGCTCGGCCCGGCTGATCGCGGTGTCGAGGACCTTCGGCGTCGACGGGATCCGTCCCGTCATCGCCGCCGGGCAGCGCCGCTTCGGCGAAAACCGGGTGCAGGAGGCGCAGGCGAAATGGCCGCTGCTGCGCGCGGAGACCGCCGATATCGAGCTGCACCTGATCGGGCCGCTGCAATCGAACAAGGCCAAGGAGGCGGTGGCGCTGTTCGATGCGATCCACACCGTCGACCGCGACAAGATCGCCGGGGCGCTGGCTGCCGAGATCCAGAAGCAGGGCCGTGCGCCAAAACTGTTCGTGCAGGTGAATACCGGGCTGGAGCCG
>JAFKKW010000185.1:1023-4532 GCA_017304275.1 Hyphomicrobiales bacterium
CATCGCGCCGCGCGAAGCGGCCGAGTTCGTCGAGCGTTGCCGCGCCGTGCACGGTCTCGCCATCGACGGGCTGATGTGCATTCCGCCGGCCGACGAGGCGGCCGGTCCGCATTTCGCGCTGCTCGCCAAGCTGGCGGCCGAGATCGGCGTTAATGAGCTCTCGATGGGCATGAGCGGCGATTTCGAGACGGCGATCGCCTTCGGCGCCACCTATGTCCGCGTCGGCTCGGCCATTTTCGGCGGGCGCTGAATTCCCAAAGCCCGCGAGCGCAACCTTTCGCCAAATCCCAGCGCACCCAAGCGCTTGCCGCAATCTACCCACAGCTTTTGCAGCTCTGCGCCCTCGCCGCGCCATACGTCGTGCGAGCCCCGATGCTAGCGTTCGCAATCAGCGTGATTCGCGTTTCGCACATGCTCCGCGGGAGCCAAGGGAGACCGGCATGACTGCATCCGCCCTCAAGGTAGCCGAGATCGAGGCTGACGCCGCAGCCGCCGATGCCGCGCGCGACGCCCGCTCCGATACGTTGAAAGAGATCGCCGCGAGAGCCCAGACGCAACCGCCGCCGCCCAAGGCCACCAGCGGCAAGGCGCCGAAGAAGCGCGCGTCCGACGGCTGGGACCGCTTCGTCGTCGACATCTGGATCACGGACCTGAACTTCACCGAGTTCGGCATCTACAAGAAGACGCGCAACCGCGCCAAGTCCCGCCAGTTCACGACCGACATGGACATCTTCGGCGAGATCATCGAGAACGGCCAGCGCACCGGCCTCTTCGGCTATCGCGAGGACGCGTGGAAGAAAGCCGAGGGCATGGACAAGCGCCTCGTCTTCAAGCTCTTCACCGAGAACCTGAACTGGCGCGCCACCATGGACCTGATGGTGGGCCGCTCGCTGCAGCAGACCATCGGCGCACGCGGCCTGCCGGTGATGACCTATTCGATCAACACCAACGACGATCAGTACATCATCTATCTTGAGCGCTCGGCCAACAAGTGGCCGTTCATGCCGGAGCACTTCTCGTTCTTCATCATCGACAGCGCCGGCAAGCCCGAGTTCTATCGCCTGAAGCGCGCGCTGATCAATCTCGGCGGCGATTACACATTGATCAACCAGCGCGGCGAAATCGTCGGCTACATCGACGGCAAAGTGTTCTCGATCGGCGGCAAATGGAAGTGCCAGGTCAAGTCGGGCGCGGACAAGCGGCTCGTCACGGTGCTGAAGCTGTTCGGCGCCATGATGAGCTTCAACGGCGACTGCCGCCGCCACATGAAGCGGCTGCACCGCGACATGCTGCGCGGCAAGGTGAAGCCCACGCTCGATCGCCAGGAGACGGACCTCTACATGAACCCGCGCCGCGTTCGCTAGACCTGCAGGCTGCAACACGCAAATAAGAAAAGGCCGGAGCGGAACCCGCTCCGGCCTTTCGCTTTGAAAACGTCGCTGCGCTCAATGCACGGTGGCAGCAGCGGACGCGGGCGCGTCCTGTGCCGCACGATGAGCCGGCAGCGCGGATGCCTCGACCGCGCCCGGCTCATCGATCTCGGCCAGCGTGCGGTCGATCTCTCGCATCCCCTCGACGCACGACGACAGCCGTCCCGAGATCTTGGCGATGAAATGATCGGCGATGCTCGGATCCTCGGCCATGTGCGCGTGCATCTCCGAGCGCGTGATGCGCAGCGCCCGCACCGGCGTGCGCGCCACCACCGTCGACGTGCATTCGGTCTCGATCAGCATCGTCATCTCGGAAATCAGAGCACCCGTCGGAATGGCTTCGTTCGCACCCGTTGCGAGGCCGGGCCCCTCGGTGCGCACCGCCTCTCCGGAGACGACCAGCACCGCCGCATCGACCTCCCCATGCGCGGTCACGATCACGTCGCCGGGCTTGTAGACGATGCGATCGGCGCGGCGCGCGATCTCCGTCAACTGAAGCGGCTTCAGCCCTTGGAACAGGGGCACGTTGAGAAGTGGCAGCACAAGCGCATCGATAGCCATCTGGAAATCCCCGCAACCTGGGACCGTGGCCGCTTCGGACCCGTCCGAAGCGTGAATCACCTGGGTCCCAAACATGCGTCGAGACTCGGGCGATTCGCCGGCCCGGTCGAGGCTCAAGACGGCGCTTGTTGAGAGGTTGAGAATAAGCTGTTCAAGACGTCAGCTTGTAGCCGCCGGTTTCGGTGACCAGGATCTCCGCACTGGACGGGTCCTTTTCGATCTTCTGGCGCAGCCGGTAGATATGCGTCTCGAGCGTATGCGTGGTGACGCCGGCGTTGTAGCCCCAGACCTCGTGCAGCAGCGTCTCGCGCGACACCACCTTGTCACCGGTCCGGTAGAGGTACTTGAGGATCGCCGTCTCCTTCTCCGTGAGCCGGATCTTGCCGCCCTTGTCGTCGATCAGAAGCTTCGAGGCCGGTTTGAACGTATACGGCCCGATCGTGAACACGGCATCCTCGCTCTGCTCGTGCTGACGTAGCTGCGCCCGGATGCGCGCGAGCAGCACGGCGAACTTGAACGGCTTGGTGACGTAGTCGTTGGCACCTGCATCGAGGCCGAGGATCTGGTCGGCGTCGCTGTCGTTGGCCGTGAGCATGATGATCGGGCTCTTGAAGCCGCCCTTGCGCAAGAGGCGCACCGCTTCGCGCCCGTCCATGTCCGGAAGCCCGACGTCGAACACCACGAGGTCGTGGTGGCCGCTCTTGGCGGCTTCGATGCCCTTTCCGGCGGTGCCGGCCACCGACACCTCGAACTCGTCGTGCAGAGCGAGCTGGTCGTGCAGGGACCCACGGAGATCCTCATCGTCGTCGACAAGAAGGATCTTGCGTGCAGCGCTCATGCTCGGCAGCTCCAGGTTATCCAACGGTTGCGGCCCCCTCTTAGCATCTGTGTGCCGGCTGAGGTAGGGTGCCTGGGCCGGACGGTTATCGACCGGCTGAACGGTGGACAAGGGGATGCGCCATTTCCGTCCGTAACATCGTCGTGAGAAGCCTCGGCCCGCGGTCTACATCCGGCCGGCCGATCTGCGGCAATATCGTACTGCCCTGCGCGTTGGGCCGCAGCGGAATCCGCGTCCGCAAGCGCGAAGGTGACGGGGCCACGCCGCGCGGACGCTTTCGGCTCGAAAGCGCCTTCTACCGCCGCGACAAGGTCGCCCGTCCGACGTCCGCCCTCCGCCTCGCCGCAACCCGTCCCGAGGATGGATGGTGCGATGCAGCGAACGACCGCAACTACAACCGCCACGTCCGGCACCCCTACGGGGCAAGCGCGGAGCACCTCTGGCGGCGCGACGGCCTCTACGACGTCATCGTCGTCATCGACTACAACCGGCGTCCGCGGCGGTGCGCCGCCGGCAGCGCCATCTTCATGCATGTCGCCGAGCGAGGCCTGAAGCCGACCGAAGGCTGCGTGGCCCTGCCGCGCAAGCACCTCTTGAAGGTCATGGCGCACATCGGCCCGAGGACGCGCATCGTCATCGTCTGACATGCGCCTCGCGATGAACTGCGCCGGCCATCCGCG
>JAFKKW010000186.1 GCA_017304275.1 Hyphomicrobiales bacterium
GGCGCTACGCTCGCCGCTTTCCGGGAAGATGGCGAGCGCATCCCGGGCGATGCCACCATAGGAGTGCGCGCGTTCCAGGGTCGCTTCGATGGCCTTGTGTTTTTTCATGAGGCCGATCGCGTGCTCGAGATCGCCATCCTCGATCTTGCCCTCGACGATGGTGCGATTCCAGAACTCGCGGTCGCGGTCATTGCCGCGCCGGAACGATAGGATGACGGGCAGCGTGATCTTGCCTTCGCGGAAGTCGTCGCCGACGGACTTTCCGAGCCGCGCGCTGTCACCGGAATAGTCGAGGGCGTCGTCGACAAGCTGGAACGCGAGCCCGAGGTTGCGGCCGTAGGAGCGCATCGCCGCCTGCTCGTCGGCCGGGCGGTTCGAGATGGCTGCGCCGACCTCGGCGGCGGCCGCGAACAGGGCGGCCGTTTTGGAGTCGATGATGGCGAGGTAGGCGTCCTCGGTGGTGGACGTGTTCTTGGCCGCGGCGAGCTGCATCACCTCGCCTTCGGCGATCGTTGCCGCGGCGTTGGAGAGAATGCGCAGTACCGGGAGCGAGCCGACCTCGACCAGCATGCGGAAGGCCTGGCCGAGCAGAAAATCGCCGACGAGCACGGTGGCCTGGTTGCCCCAGATCAGGCGCGCGGTCTTGCGGCCGCGGCGGGTGTCGCTCGCGTCCACGACGTCGTCGTGCAGAAGTGTTGCCGTATGCATGAACTCGATCGCCGCGGCGGTGCGGACGTGGCCCTGGCCGCGGTAGCCGCACAGCTTCGAGGACGCGATGGCGAGCATGGGCCGCAGGCGCTTGCCGCCCGAATTCACGAGGTGGTGGGTGAGTTCGGGAATCAAATCGACATCGGATACGGCCTTGTCGAGGATGATGCGGTTGATCGCATTCATGTCCTCGTCGACAAGCTTGAGAAGGGGCGCCAGGCTTTGCGAAGGCTCGCGCGCCTCGTCCAGTGGAACGACAACTCCCACAGCAATTTCCTTAGTTTGTTTACGAGCGTTTCTTGCGGTCTAATGGGTTCCGGCACCATACCCAGAGTTTGGTCATGACGCACCGAAAAATGAGACGCGCGAGGGCTTCTGATGTCCGTCAGTGACGATGCATTCCTGGGCGGACGGCTCATGATTTTGCAGCCGAAGCAAGGCTATCGGGCGGGGCTCGACGCGGTGATGCTGGCGGCGGCCGTGGACGACCGGCAGGGGGCGCCGTTCATGCTCCTCGAAGCAGGGGCGGGCGTCGGCACGGCGGGACTTTGCGTCGCACGGCGGTGCCCGGCGGCGCGGGTCGTGCTCGTCGAACGCGCGCCGGCGTTGGTTAAACTCGCGCGGGAGAATATCGCGCGAAATGGGCTCGCCGAGCGCGTGTCCGTTCTCGAAGCCGACATCGCGAATGTGTCGCAGGCCGATCTTTCAGCCTGCGGAATTAGCGAGGGTGCTTTCGATTGTGTGGTCGCCAACCCACCGTATCATACCGAAGGGGCCGGGACCGCCGCATCGCATGCGCTCAAGGCGGCAGCCCACGCCATGCCGGAGACGGGCCTCGACGACTGGTGCCGGTTTCTGGCGCGCATGGCGCGGCCGGCCGGTGCGGCATTGATCGTCCACAAGACTGCGGCGCTACCGGATCTCATGTCCGCCCTCGACGGGCGTTTCGGCGGGCTCTCGGCTCTGCCGCTGCATCCCTTTGCCGGGAAACCGGCCGGGCGGGTCCTTCTGTCCGGCACCAAGGGCTCGCGGGCGCCGTTCCGGCTGGAAGCCGGGCTCGTCCTGCACGAAGCCGAAAATCGGTTCACGGCCGGCGCCGAGGCGGTGCTGCGGCTTGGCCAGTCGCTCTCCGTGGCCTATGGAAACGTAAGACAGGCGGATGCCGTGTCCTGAGGCTCGCTCGGGCGCTTCGCGAAAGGATGTAATGGAATGGGTTGGTTCAACCGCGGTCCCGTGGTTCCCGTGTTGCGGCTCTCCGGCGCCATCGGCATGGCGGCCCCGCTAAGACCCGGGCTGTCGATCGCGACGCTCGCCGGGCCGATCGAGAAGGCGTTCTCGATGTCGAAGGCGAAGTCGGTGGCGGTCGTCATCAACTCGCCCGGCGGAAGCCCCGTGCAATCCAGCCTCCTGTTCAAGCGCCTGCGCCAGCTCGCCGACGAGAAGGAGAAGACGCTCTACGTGTTCTGCGAGGATGTGGCTGCGTCCGGCGGCTACTACGTCGCGGTGGCGGGGGACGAGATCTATGCCGATGCCTCGTCGATCGTGGGCTCGATCGGCGTCATCTCCGCGAGCTTCGGCCTCGACAAGGCGATCGCCAAGCTCGGCATCGAGCGGCGCGTCTACACGGCCGGCACCAACAAGGGGGCCCTCGATCCGTTCCAGCCCGAGAAACAGGACGACATCGAGCGGCTCAAGGCGGTCCAGCGCAGCGTCCACGACGTGTTCATCGGCGTGGTCAAGGACCGGCGTGGCGGGCGCCTCAAGGGGCCGGATTCGGAACTCTTCTCCGGCGCGTTCTGGTCGGCTGCCGATGCGCTCGAAATGGGCCTGATCGACGGCATCTCGGATGTGCGCACGAAGATGCGCGAGGTGCACGGCGAAAAGGTGCGCCTGCGCGTGGTTCAGATCGAGAAGGGGTGGCTCGCCTCGCGGTTGCGCCGGATCTCCTCTCTTCTTGCGGGCTTTGGCGAGGCTTCCGGTCAAGGCCTTGCTTTCGCTGACGATCTGGTGTCGGCTGTCGAAATCCGGGCCCTCTGGTCGCGTTTTGGGCTATAATAAAGTCCGATGTCTTCGTGGAGCCGCAGGCTATGCCGCAGGTCCTTGCTCTGATCGCCGCAGGCGCCGGCCTTTATGCCGGCTACAAGTGGGTTTCGCGCACGCTTCAGGCGGCGCAGAAAACAGCGCGCGTGCGGGAGGGGGACCTGCGCGAGGCCATGGCACGCGCCAAGGGCGAGCCGAAGGACCTCGGTGCGCTTGAGCGCGATCCGGCGACGGGTGTCTACCGGCCGCGCTCCAAATAGGCCTGATGCTTGCTTGCGTGTCTGGATCCCGGCCATCCATGCGGAGCATGGCTTCGCCATGAGGGCCGGGATGACGGGCATGGGATGGCGAGCCGCGTGCCCTACCTGAAACGTCACCCTGACGAAGGTCGGGGTCCAAATCCATCTGGTGCACACACGGCGGTTCCTCTGAGGTGACAGGGGGCCGCGAATGCGTATAGTGCGCCGCGTCAAGCAATTGTCGACGGCCCCATGCCCAAATCCTCCACCCGGACGACCGAAGCCAAGCCTGCCGCAGCTCTGCCTGCGCTCCGCCCCAAGGAGAGCTTTCAGGATCTCATCCTGACGCTTCAGCAGTTCTGGGGCGCGCAGGGGTGCGTCGTGTTGCAGCCTTACGACATGGAAGTCGGCGCCGGAACGTTCCATCCGGCGACGACGCTGCGCGCGCTCGGTCCCAAACCCTGGAACGCCTGCTACGTGCAGCCGTCGCGCCGCCCCAAGGACGG
>JAFKKW010000187.1 GCA_017304275.1 Hyphomicrobiales bacterium
AAAAACAGCGTCGGCGCCAGCAAGGCAAGAACGACGCAGTTCTGCCAGAAGGAGAGGTTGGTGGGGGTCATGCGGCCGAGCCGTTGGCTCGCGCGCCAGAACAGGGCGTAGGTGAACCCGGAGACCAGGCCCGCGGCTGCGCCGCCCAGATTGCGCTCACCGCCCCTCGGCTCCACGATCAACGCCACCGCCACGACGATGACGACGGCAACGACGATCTCCGCGTTACGTGGCAATCTTCTTTGGTGAGCCGCCTCGACCAACACCGTGAACAGCGGAAACGTAGCGAACGTCAACGTCGCGACGGCGACGCCCGCCTGTTGCACCGAAACAAAGAAGGTCAGCCAATGAGCGGCAAGCAACAGCCCGCTCAGCATGAGCGCTTTCCAAGACGAAGCGGCGACGCCGCGGAGATCCCTCCGGTAAGCGCCAATCAGCGCGAGGGCTGAGGCGGCGAACCCCGCGCGCGCGGCCACGATCCAGAAGGGAGAGACGTCGAGCTTGCCGTAAAGGGCCGCGGTGCCAAATATGACCGCTGCGATGTTTATGGCGAGAACGCCTTGGGCCCGAGCCGACAAGCTGTTGAGCCAGGGTCGATGGGATTGGTCGGTCAGCAAACAGGTGTCTCTGGTCGCGGTGCCTCTGTGCGTTCCGCACCATTGGTCTCGATGCGTGACGCGTCAAGGGACCTCCCGGTCGTTCTCACCTCACCTCACCCGCGCCGCGCGGCCTCGATGGCGGCAACGTCGATCTTCTTCATGGTCATCATGGCGGCGAACGCGCGCTTGGCTTCGTCGCCGCCCGCCGCCATGGCTTCGGACAGCACGCGCGGCGTGATCTGCCAGGAGATGCCCCATCTGTCCTTGCACCAGCCGCAGGCGCTCTCCCGACCGCCGTTGCCGACGATCGCATTCCAGTAACGGTCGGTCTCTTCCTGGTCGTCGGTGGCAATCTGGAAGGAGAACGCCTCGTTATGCTTGAACGCCGGACCGCCGTTGATCCCGAGGCACGCCACACCGGCGACCGTGAACTCGACCGTCAGCACGTCGCCTGCCTTGCCGGAGGGGTAGTCGCCCGGCGCATGGCGGACCGCAGTCACGGCGCTGTCCGGAAAGGTCTCGGCGTAGAAGCGTGCTGCAGCCTCGGCGTCCCTGTCGTACCAGAGGCAGATCGTGTTCTTGGCCATCGGATGTCCTTTCTCTCGGGAGGCTGAATGCGCTCTCTCCCGAGGACGGGGGCGAACTGGCTCAGCCGACATCGGGCGGGATTATTTTCAACGGCCCCCTACTCTCCCCAGCCGCCGATCGCCTTCACCTCCAAGTATTCCTCGAGGCCGTAGCGGCCCCATTCGCGGCCGTTGCCGGACTGCTTGTAGCCGCCGAACGGCGCGCGGCGATCGTTCATGGTGCCGTTGAGGTTGACGTTGCCGGCACGGATGCGGCGCGCGACGCGGCGGGCGCGCTCGACATCGCCTGACGAGACGTAGCCCGCCAAGCCATACGGCGTGTCGTTGGCGATGCGGACCGCGTCATCCTCGTCCTTGTAGGCGAGGATCGACAGCACGGGACCGAAGATCTCCTCGCGGGCGATGGTCATATCCGGCGTCACGTCGGCGAAGACGGTCGGGCGCACGTAGAAGCCCTTGTTCAGCCCCTGCGGACGGCCGGGCCCACCGGCGGCCAGGTTTGCGCCTTCGGAGACGCCGGTCTCGATCAGGTGCTGGATCTTCTCCCACTGGGTGCGGTTGACGACGGGGCCGAGATCGACGCCCTTCTCGCGCGGATCGCCGACCTTGAGGCTGCCGGCCACGGCGGCGGCGACGGCGGCCGCTTTCGCCATGCGCGCGTGGGGGACCAGCATGCGCGTCGGCGCGTTGCAGGACTGACCGGAGTTGTTGAAGCAATGGCGCGTGCCGCCCGCGACGGCGGTCTCGAAGTCCGCGTCGTCCAGAATGATGTTTGCGGATTTGCCGCCGAGTTCCTGCGTCACGCGCTTGACGGTCGGCGCGGCGCGGATCGCGACATCGATGCCGGCGCGCGTCGAGCCGGTGAACGAGATCATGTCGAGGCCCGGGTGCCCGCTCATGGCGGCGCCGACCTCGGGGCCGAGGCCGTTGACGAGATTGAACACGCCCGGCGGCACGCCCGCCTCGTGCAACACCTCGGCCAGGATCAGCGCCGACGTCGGCGTGTACTCCGACGGCTTCAACACCATGGTGCAGCCGGCAGCCAGGGCCGGCGCGACCTTGCAGGCGATCTGGTTCATGGGCCAGTTCCACGGCGTGATCTGGCCCGCGACGCCGATCGGCTCGCGCACCACCATGGCGGCGCCGATGCGCTCCTCGAACACGTAGGTCTTGAGCGCCTCCTGGGTGGTCATGAAATGGCTGAGACCGGAACCTGCGTGGGCGCGCTCGGCCAGCGTCAGCGGCGCGCCCATATAGTCGGACACCGCGGCGCCGATGTCTTTCATGCGTTTTGCATACAGCTCCAGGATGCGTCCCAACAGTGCGACCCGCTCGTCGCGCGTGGTGGCGGCGAACGCGGGCCAAGCGGCGCGGGCGGCGGACACCGCCGCGTCGACGTCGGCCGCGCCGCCGACGGCTACGTTGTAGAGTGTTTCCTCGGTCGCCGGATTGACGACGGGAATGGTGCGTCCCTCCTTTGGCTCGACCCATGCTCCGCCAATGTAGAATTTCGTCCGCTCTACCATCTCACGTTGTTCCGCCGTGCATCCTTATTGTTGCTGTGACCTCTCATGCCATACGCGCAGGAGGTAAGCCAGCGGCTTGAAGTCGCTGGCTTATTTGGAAATGCATTTTCATCAAGAAAAAAGTAACGATAATCAATCGTTTCGGTTTCGAGAAGAATTCGAATTATGACGGGCAAAAGACGCCTGAATAGATAAAAGTTTAAGTGAAATGGCGGAAGCTCGATACAGGCGAATTCGGAGCATCTGTCATGCGTACCCCCATCGTATTAGGGCTGCTCACCGCGGCTCTCATCCCTGTCTCCATCGATCGACAACCGCTCGGCACGGCCACGGCGCATATCGCGCAGCCGGCGGCGGAGCTCGAAGTTCATGGCGCGATCAAGTCGGCGCTTTTCACTGTAGAACGCAACGCCGAGATCGCGCGCTCCATGCAGCGCGCGCATGAGGCCCGCGAGCGCATTTTCATCGCCGCGCGCAGCCGCGAGATCGAGACGTCGCTCAAGGCGAGCGCGCAGGCCCGCCCGGCGCTCATCGCCGAAGCCCGCGCAGCCGAACGGACGCGCACGCTGGCGGCGCTCGACGACCTGCGCATGATCATCTTTGCAGCGGCGCGCAACCGGGAGATCGAGCGCTCCACGGCAGCTGTTGCGCGCGCAAGCGACGAGCTCTTCATCCAGGCCCGCAATCTCGAGGCCAAAAACTCGATGATCCGTTACGCCGCAGCGCGGGACATGCTGCTGGCGGACGCGCGCAA
>JAFKKW010000459.1 GCA_017304275.1 Hyphomicrobiales bacterium
ATGAAGTCGCGGGAGCAGGCCTGGAGGGTATTGTCGACGGAAAACGCGTCCGCGCAGGCTCTCACCAACTGATCTTCGGGTCGCATCGGCCCGATGATTGGGCGCTAAGGGCATTGCGTCGCGCGTCCTGGCGTTCTGCGCTCAGCGTCTTTGTTTCTATCGATGGTCGCATTGCGGGTGCGTTGCTCCTGGGCGACGAATTGCGTCGGGAAACCCCGCGTGCCATCCAATCGCTTCGCGCGGCCGGGGTTGCTCGCATCGTAATGGTGACCGGTGACCGGGCGGACGCGGCCGAGACCATCGCCGCAGCGCTCGACATCGACGCGGTCCTTTCGGATCGAGATCCAGCCGACAAAGTAGACGCTGTCGCCATGGAGAGCCGGCTGCATCCGACTCTTATGGTCGGTGACGGCATCAACGACGCTCCTGCGCTCGCCGCCGCGGATGTCGGCGTTGCTTTGGGGGCCCGGGGGGCCAGTGCCTCGTCGGAAGCGGCCGACGTGGTCATTTGTGGTCGACCGCCTCGACCGCGTGTCCGAGGCTGTGTCCATCGCGCGCCGCTCCCGTCAGATTGCTCTCCAGAGCATTATCATCGGCATGGGATTGTCCGGGGTGGCCATGGTTGTGGCAGCCTTCGGGTGGCTTGAGCCTGTCGCCGGCGCGCTGACGCAAGAAGCCATTGATGTCGCGGTCATTGTCAATGCCTTGCGCGCCCTAAGACCCCCATGGCGCACCCCGAGCGGTGTCGTTCCGGGGAAAATGGCAAGGGAACTTCGCGAACAACATCGCCTTCTGGAAGAGGATTTGGACAAACTCCTCCAGATCTCCGATGCGCTTGACGACGCGGACGGGCAAACCGCTGTAGACCTGATCCTCAAGGCGCATCGCCTTGTGGAGGATAGCGTGGTGACCCATGAGCGGGAGGACGAGACGATCATCTATCCGCATCTCACCCAATATTTGGCAGATGGCCACGGCTTGTCGGCGATGAGTCGCGCTCACCGTGAGATTATGCATCAGGCAAGGCTTCTGGCCCGTATTGCCAGCGATTTACGCGCAGAGGATGCCGACAAATACCTGGTGCGCGATGCGCAGCGCGTGATCGGATCCATCGAAGCGCTCGTCCGCATCCACAATGCACAGGAGGATGACATTTATGAGCACGTCGTCCAGGAATAGCGGCTCGCGGGCGCGTCCTTTGCCTCCTGCCGGACTGCCCGGCACGGTCATTGCTGTGCTCTTCGTGGTAGCCGCACTGCTGCCGCTGGTCGCTGCGCTTGGCACCGCAATCGAACCCGCCGACACGTTCACTGAGCTTGCCACCGCGCTTGGGCTATGCGCTGCGGCGCTCCTCTTCCTGCAGTTCTGGAGTTCAGGTCGCTATGAGAGCATTTCGGGCCGCGTCGGCATCGATCGCACCATGGGATTTCATCGCATAGCGGCCTACGCATTGCTCGCCTTCGCCTTGCTCCATCCCTTGAGCTACCTTGTGAATACTCTGGTTGTCGATCCTGTCGCGGCGTGGGACCGGCTCACGGGCATGTTAGCAAGTCCACGCCTACGCAGCGGTGTGCTGACGCTTGCGGGATTGCTTATTATTGTTTCCCTGGCCACGGTGCGCACGCTCCCCTTCATACGCTACGAACTGTGGCGGATGACCCATGGGCCGTTGGCGATCGTCGTGGCGGGACTCGTCCTCCATCATGCCCTGACAACCGGGACCTACAGTGCCGAGGCAGCGTTGCGCCTGCTTTGGATCCTGTTCGCCTGCGGTGCCCTTGCGGCCATGCTTTTGGCGTATGTGGTGAGACCCTGGCGCATGTGGCGCGAGGAGTGGCGCGTCGAACAGGTGCAACGCGTGGGCGAACGCGCCGTTGAGATGATTTTGCACGGTCCCGCCACCACGCGACTTCGCTTCCGCGCCGGCCAATTCCTTTGGATAACGCTCGCGCCCCGGCGGCCCCCTTTCCACGATCATCCCTTCTCAATCGCATCTGCACCAAGCGATCTGCCCCGTCTCCGTCTTTTGATCAATGAAGTAGGAGACTGCACGCGCTCGTTTGAACGTATCGACCCCGGCACGCGCGTCGCCATTGACGGACCGCATGGAAGTTTCGTCATGCGGCCGGACAAGTCGCCGGTTTTGTTGATCGCTGGGGGCGTTGGGATTGCGCCGCTTCTTGGCATGATTGAGGAGGCTGCGGCCAACGGAGATCCAAGGCCATTTCGGTTGCTTTACGCAGCACGAGCACAGGGTGACCTGATTTGCCTCGATCGGCTGCAAAATCTACAAGCGAGACTTGATCTTTCCGTGCGCTGTTATGTCGATGGTGGTCCGCGTCGAGCGAAGGTTGGAGCGGGCCCACTACAGGCAAGCCATATCCGTGACTTCGTCCAGGGCATCAATACGCAAGAAGCGGTTGCGCTCGTGTGCGGTCCACCGCCCATGATGGAAGCGGTGACGGATGCACTATTGAAAGCCGGTGTTCCCGAAAACGCGGTCCTCTATGAGCGCTTCGACTTCGGCGCTGGCAAGGGTCGGCTCGACCAGCAGCGCCGTAACCAGGCATTGCTCCTGATCGCTGTCATCGTCGCAGTGATAACAACCTTCAGCTTGCGCTAAATCTAGGGATCCGTCTGCTCCACCAAGTACTTGACAATTGCTGCGCGGGCTGCGGGATCGTCGAGGTGGTGGTCTTCCAGGAATTTCGAGAGAGCGGCCGCGCGCTCGTCTCTGGTGTCCCCTTTGAGCCTTCGTGCAAGGGTGGACGCACGACTATGGCATTTTAAACAGTGCGTCTGGAAAGCTGCCTCGGTTGCGAAGCCGACCGACCCGCCGGCCGATATGAGCGTTAGCGCTCCAAGAACAACCGGGACAGCGCGCGCACATTGGATAGACATGAGCTACCTCGTACGTTCGGCGCCGCGGGTCGCATGCGTGGATGATATTCTCCTCGGCGCTATGGATCAGCCGTATGAGTGAACTTCAAATCTACTCTGACGCGGTGTCCATACCTAACCTTTTGCTTAGCCTTTAGACATCATAATGCATAGTCGATGCATTGATACTTAGGTTTTGGTGGTGTCAACAATGATCACGGCGTCACAGATGCGGGCGGCGCGAGCCCTGCTTGGAATTGACCAGCAGGTGTTGGCGGATCTGGCTGGCGTGTCGTTGCCGACCATCCAGCGCATGGAGGCGAGCGAAGGCAAATCGCGGGGTGTTGTCGGCACGTTGGTGAAGGTGATCGCGGCCTTTGAGCTTTCGGGGGTCGAGCTGTTTGCGGACAACTCGCCGAGTGTCGGGACTGGGCGTGGTGTGTTTAATCGGCTTCGACGCCAATGCCTCGCTCAAGAACTTTGCCGATAAAACTGATGTTCGCTGCAGTAACGTGGTGGGCACGCGCTAGCCGCGGCCATTCGGCGATCGCGGAGCTGACCTCTTCGATGATGATGTTGATGGTCGCGCGCCGTATCCCGGCCGTGAGCCCCAGGCGCCGCAGATGCTCGCGGGTCGGTTGCCGCGCTTCATCCATGACAGACATGCTCTGGAACCCATTGGGTCCCGATGAGAACGTGAGATCGTAAGCCGGAGCCGCTGACCAGCGCCCTTCTGCATCCATGAGGAACGAGATGTTCTTGCTGTGATCGTCGCGGTTGTGTGCCAGCACGTTGAAGACGGCGAGCCGGAACATGGCCGCGACGTCGGCCGGGTTCAGGGTGAGCTTGTGGGTGGCTGCCAGCAACCCCTTGTAGTCGAAACTAGGGTGGCGGTGATCGTCGTGGGCGAGCCCGGACAACGAGTGGACGTGGAGGCGTTTGCCGTGGTTCCTGTCGAACCGCCGTGTTCCGAAGTAACCAGGGCCGGTGTCAGATGGAAAGAGGTGGCACTCGCTCATGCTAATGCCGGCAGCCTTGGCCATGAGGGCATAGACATACTCTATGGCGCCGGCATCGGGAGTGTCACTCGAACCGGGAAACTTAATCAGCCATGCTTCGTCAGTTGGCGTGGTGGGCTCTGCGGTCGATAGGCGCGATTTGTCCTCGCTGACCGTCACTAGGATTTTCGGCCGTGCTCCTGCTGATGAGCCGGCGGCCGCCCGCAGTTCGCTCAGCATGTCGTCGGTGAAGCCCTCTAAGATGCGTTGGCTTGCTGATGCGTAGCGGTCCAGGTCGACCGACACCTCGGTGCTGTTTGGGGCATGCGACGGATGATAGGTGAGGGCGCCGATACCCTTGCTGCCCACCATGGCGAGTTCATCGAGCGGCCCGAGGGCGGATGGATTGAAGCCGGATTGCTTGAGGTGCTGGTGCAGAAGAAGTTTGCCCCAGCCGTCGGGTAAACTGTCGTTGAAGACACCGGGCAATCCGCGAAAGAGATCGTCCGCTATGTGGTGCAATCCCGGCCGTAACGGAAGCATGAACGGCGACAGATGCAGGTTCCGATCGAGGAAGGCGGCATGGTACTCGAAAAACACGCCCTTGCCGTCTGTGGCGAGCGTGCCGACCGGTAGGTCGGTCTCATCAAACCGAATGGCCACCTCAAGACGAGTCACCGGCTTCATGAGAGGCGCCCCCGCTTGCGGGTTGGCTTAGCCGTGGCGGCAACAACGTCTTGGATCGAGGTGTAGGCAAGCGAACTCGGCGCCAGGGCTGCCAGCAGCGCTCCATCCTTGTTGAATGTTTGGCAGAGCTTCACGAACGAGAGAAGCGAGATGCGTCCGGTCCGTTCAAAGGCCCGCAGCGACGCGTATGAAACACCGGCACGCTTGGCGAGACCCGCTTGGGTCAGGTTGGCGCCGAGGCGAAGCGCGCGTATGTGGGCCGCGATCTGCGCGATGACCTCGCCAGGGGTACTAAGTGTTAGTGGGATAGCGATTAGTGCAGCTTTCCTTCATTAACTATCAGTATAGTGACCAATAGCTTTTAATGCAAGCCGGACAAGGAGGCGTCATCGTGACGGTAGGTGAAGGCGAACCGACCCGGTTTAAGTGGCGGAAAACGGCGTTTCATCGTGCAATAGATAAATAGCCGATATTCTTTGTGAGCAGCAAAGCACTTTAATAGAATAAGTACATGGTTTCTATGGAAACGTGAAAAAGCGCTTAGTCTATTTGACAACGAAGCTCTTTTAAGCAAATCATGACGCACTAAAAAGTGCGATTTATGGAATTCTCGAAAACCGAACTACTTGCCATCCTCCACGAATTCAATCCGTGGTGGTCAGGCCGTCCCACGCAAGATCTCCCCACATGGGAGAGAAAGGCCGTTCAACAGGTCTGTGCTTGGGCGAGGGACAATACCATCACGCGCATGCTGCTCCTGAGTGGTGCGCGCCAAACCGGCAAGACAACCATCTTCCGCCAGTCCATCGGCCACCTGCTCAAGGACGGCATCGAACCGACTGACATCATTTACGTCACCTTCGACCACCCCATCCTCAGGCTAGCCGGCGTCGACCGTACCCTTGATGCGTGGAGAGAGGCCTACCCTGGTTCGGACAAAAAGCGCTTTCTGTTCCTTGACGAAATTCAGTTTCTCAAAGAATGGGAAACCTGGGTCAAGCACCATGTCGACTTCAAGCGCCAGTACAGAATTGCCGCGACAGGGTCTGCAACCTCTCTGAAGGACGGCTCTATCGAGAGCGGCTTAGGTCGTATTGAGACCATTCCCTTGCCGACAATGTCCTTCCGTGAGTTCCTTCAGTTGCGGAACATCGCCAATCGCGACCGTGGCGTCCCGTGGGCCGCTGCCCATCGCGAAGGCGTTGAAAGCCGGAATGGAGCCCAGCTCGGGAACGGGGATATCCAGCTGGTTTGCGTAGCGTGCCGCCTGCTCGCGCAAGCGGTCGTACGGAGACAGGGGTTTGAACTGCATTTGACGGAGGGTTGCCGAGCGGGCCGAGCCCATTCCCAGAAAGCCGAACACGGTGCCCCACAGGGGTACGGCGAAAACGCCGCCCAGCATCGATGCGAAAATCCCCAGGCCCACGCCGATGGGCAAGGTGATGATCGCTCCCCATAGGAGCGCGATCCAGCTGCACCCCACCAACATCACCCAGGTGGGCAACACCGATTTGCGCAGAGCCCGTCCATTGAGCGGACTTCTCGATGATGTCCGCGGTGCCTCGGCTTGCGGGGATCGCCTTGGGGCGTGTGTGGTCTGAAGGGCGGATTGACCGTAGGCGATTGCCGCCTTCGCGACGGGAACGGCCCTCCCAAGCTGGGCGGGCGCGAAGTTGAGCCACTCGCGGGCGGCAGCAATTGCCTTGAGGGTCGTGGGGCCGGCGACGGAGTGCGAAAGGTCGCTTCGTCTTGGGCGAACCTGCGCCAGGTCGTTGTGAAGGCTGCGTGCTTCTTGTGCCTGATGCTCGATGCTCGCCCGTATTCTTTCAAGGTGTTCGAGTGCCCGGTCGATGTTCCGGGTGCCGTAGACCTCGCGGAGATCCAGCACCAGTGATTCCATTAAATCATCGACATGCTCGGGCTCGAACCGCCCTTCGAGCGCATCCTCGCGGAGTGAGATTAAATACGGCTCCGCGACGCCGTGCGGGTCCCAATCCGGTCTCTTGCGTTGTGGGGCTGGCTGGTTCATCGCGCCTCCTTTCGCCTTGGCATTATGAGGATTGGGGAAGGGGCCTGGTCGCTTGAAGCGCTCCTCCAATGCCGGCGCCGTGCGCGCAGCGGATAGCCCCCGGCTTGCTTTGAAAAGATGATGGTCGTTGAAGGGTGGGTCTCGCCCGGTTGCCTCTCGGAGAGGTATGTGCCGACCTCGAACGGCGTGAGCAGCGGCCGTGCCGCAAGCAACACAGGTTCGGATACGTTGACGGTCTGGCCCACATTGCGGCCGGAGCCGATTCCGCCCAATTGGAGCGGGCTATGGTTCTCGCTGTCGTTCATGCCGACGCTCTGCGACCAGGCGATGGTCGCATCTCGGTATGCGTAGGTGCCCACCCCAAGGGCGCTTGAAATGTACCTTTTGGTGTTGGCGTCAGCCACCGCCCCGAAGAAGATCTGATGGTCCGTCTGCGACAGGAACACGTTGGCCCACCGGCCATAGGTCGCCTCGAGCTGGGCCACGTCCTGGACAAAAAACCAAAACCAGGCGCCCGAAGAGCGCATCTGCGCCACGGCCTCGCGCATGAACTCCATGTCGCGAAGGGCGGGGAACTCATCGAGGATAAACAGCACCGACGCGAAGTCGGCGTCCGGGCGCTCCTCCATCGCCGCGAACGCCATGCCGACCATGGCCCGCAAATAGCGGAAGCTGGTCGGAAGGTCTTTGAGCGGGATGCTGAGGTACACGGTCGTCGGTTCGTGGGCCAAATCGGCGAACCGGAAATCACTCGTTGCCGTCGTCTCGGCAAAGCCGGGATGGCCATCAAGAAACGCCAGGTTGGAGTTGAGCTCCGATAGGAACGACCCCAGCAGCTTTGGGTCGTAACCGATGAAACGGGCGCCTTGGCCGCGCACATAGGCGTGCTTGCTCGCCATCATGCCCCGTAGCACGTCCTCGAGATATTCGCGGATGAGCGGGTCCCGTTCGGTCTTCCCGCCCATGGAGGGAAGCGAGCATATCCGCCGGACTTCCGACAGGGTGCGACCCGGCCGCAGCGCGGGGGTCTCCGTCAGCTCAACGACGAACATGAGGATTGCGGTGAGAAGATTGATGGCCTCGTTCTCAAAGAACGCCGCTTCCGCCGCGCCCTTGTTCCCCTGCCTGACGATGAGCATCTCGGCCAGGTGTCTGGCGCGCCGGCCAAGCTCCCGCTCGTCGCCAAGCTCATCGAGGGGATTGTAGCGGTCGCTATGCTCGCCCTGCTTGGCCAGCGGCGCCAGCCGGAACACCCGTCCCATTTCCCTCCGCCGCGCGGCGGTCAGGCCATACAACTCCCCCTTGGGGTCAACGACCACAACGGACCCCACGTAGCTCAGGAGGTTCTCGACGATCTGCGTGGCGCTCTTGCCCTGGCCGGTACCCGCTACCGTGAGGAGGTGGCCCGGATAGGTCGCCACCAGCGGCAACCCAGTGTCGCGCCCATCGGGTGTCATGAGCGTCCCAAGCTGAACTCCGAGGTGCCCGAACCTCGTGCGGAGATTATTTCCATCGAGCAGCAGCGGCGCATCATCCGCGTCACCCCAACGGGCGGTTCCGTGGACCGGCGGAGGTGAAGTCAGCTTGCCTTCCTGCGCCTCTGCAACCTGCCGCGCTTTTTGGCCGAGGGCGGTCTCAGGTCCGGGCAGGCCGGTCCGCATGGTGGTCGTCACTTCGTTGTTGGTTTGCCGTCGCGCCTCACGGCGTCTCTTTGCCCCGGAAAGCCAGAGAATGACCGCTGCGATGATGGTGCCGACCACGAAGGGCATTGCGTCACTCCCGTGTGAGCGCCTCGCATACAACTCCGGCGCGGGGGAGCGCGCTGGTGGCGCGTCTGTCCTCCCCCGTACCCCCTCAAGGACCATGCCGACTGTCGAGGTCGTCGTGGTCCTGGCCCGCCCCCGCACGGGGCCATCGCGTGGACTTCCCGTTCGCCGTTCGCGCCCGCCTCGCTGACGCTCCGGCTTTGCGCGCTGACGGCGCCGTGCAGAAAGAGATGGTGACGCAGTGTGCGATGGCTGGCCCAGGGCGCACTTATGGGTTTGGGCCTGTGGGTCTCAAACCCGTGCGCCAACGGGAGCCACGATTTGAATAAGCAACGTGAACGGAACACAAATTGGTCCGCATACGTTGCCAGATTCGCCTCAATCTGTGCGTAAGCTGACTGTGGACAAATCGGAGGGCGCACGATGTCCCGGCAACCGTCTCACAGTCCCACCATCTCCATTGAGGAGCACAATGGTCGCATCGTCTCGATCAGGGTCCGACACGCGGGGCGGCTACCGCCTTTGCCCGCTCGCTTTACCCCTGACGTCATTCAGCGGGCGCTTTCGCTGTCGCGCACCCATTTCGAACACAAGGTTTTGACTGCCGCCCGCAGGTTAGGGCGCGTCGGCTATCGGGTGGTTGAGCGCAGCCTCATTTTACAAAGATGCGAACGGGTGGCCGCGACGTTAGCCGCTCGTGCCAAGGCGCGGAGGAAATTTGTCGGGTCGGTCCGGAAGGCCAAGGAGGGGGTTGTGCGGGGGGAGAATAAATCTCCACCGTCGCTCACCGAGGTCTGGTCGCGGAAGCATGGATTGGAGCCCGTGGCGCCTCAGCCGAGCCAGGACCGGGGACGAGGGAGATAAAGTCGTGGCCATCTACAGCCTGCGGCTGATCCCTATCGGCAAGACCACCCAAAAGCTTCCCTTCACCGCCGCCGCACATATCCGCTACATCACCCGGAAGGAGGCTCTGAGCCACCACATGGCGGAGCGGATGCCGGAGGGGCGTGTGACCGCCGCCCGGTGGTTGCGTGCGCAAGAAAAGAGCGATCGTAAGAATGCGCGGGTGGCCGATAAGCTGGTTTTGGCTCTGCCGAAGGAGTTGTCGCTCGAAAGGCAAGTGCAACTGGTCTGGAGCTTTGCCGAGGCCCTGACTAAAGGGCGGGCGTCGTGGTTCGCGGCCATCCACGCCAAGGGTAAGGACCGCAACAATCCGCATTGCCATCTCTTGGTACGGGACCGTGATGTGGTCTCGGGCCAAAGAGTGGTGATGTTCTCGGCCGGTGCGAAAGAGATCCAGAAGCGGACGGCCAAGGGCCAGAGTCCCCCGACCACGCTACGGATGATCCGAGAGTTATGGGAGGTTCATGCCAACCGGGCTTTGGAGGCGGCGGGTCGGCCCGAACGCATCGACCGGCGGCGGCTGGTCGACCAGGGCATCTACCGCCTTGCCCAGATCCATGAAGGCCCGAACATCCGGGCCATGCATGCGCGTGGCGCCAAGCCCGTCTCGAAAGAGCGGGTCCGGGGCAGCCGTGTCTATCGGAAGAAGGGCACGCCTGCCAAACGGACGGTGCGCTATCAGGAGATTGACGGGGGGAGAACGCGTGTGGAGTACAACGCGGCTTTGAAAAACAATGGTGCGTTATCTCTCACGGAAATTGCCCGCATCAAACAACGTGTGCCGAACGGTCGTCCAGCCCCCAGCCTGGACCACTCCCGCGGTCGGTAGTTTCTTGTGGTCGGGGGCCTGCCGGGTTAAAACCGGATCATGTCCGGCAACGATACCCTGGTTGAGATAGAGGCGGCGCTCGCTGCCGCAAAGCAGGTCTACGACACCGCACGGGCGGCGCTTGAAGGCGCGCTGGGCCGCGTCTATGCGCAGGCTCAGGACGCCGCCGACGCGTTGTTGTCCCAAGTTGACGAGTTCGGAGCCGACCACGCGTTGCTGCAGTACGCTTCGAATCCGCACGGCCTCGGTGTCGTTCAAAAGGCGGATACGATCCCCTGGCGGGAGACCGGAGAGGCCCTCAAAAAAGAAATCCCACGTGTTGTCGACGCGCAGGACCAGTTGGATGATCTCACCAATCGGCGAGACCTGTTGTCGGCGCGATCAGACCCTGGAAGCCGAACGCTCAATATCCAAGGCGTTGATTATGTCTTCGACGGCAAGAACGGCAGTCTGGCGCGGGTCGGACGGCCGGAGCAGCGCGTGGCCGTGTCCCTTGAACCCCTCGCCGCGGAGTTGAGCCCGACGGAACGGTTTGCGAAGGATGCGGGATTGAGCAAAGCACAGCCGTATCCGGATCCGTCGCGTGGACGCAGCCGATAAGTCTGCATCCAAGGCAGCGCTCTAGCTCCCACCAAAGAAACAGCCCTTCGGCCTATCCTTCTCCGCGATCCCTCGCGCAGGGCCCGCGCTGACGCGCCCCTGATGGGTAAGGCCCCGCGCGACGGCTCGGCTCCGAAGAAACAGCCCGCAACCTCTTGGGCTTGGACAAGCGTGCAGACGTGCCACAGTCCTTCTTGCCATTTGGCGTAATGGTTGTCGGTCATGCTCCGACCGAAGGCAGGTCGCTTGCCGATAGCCGTTAGATGTCCCCACGCTTGCTCATGCTCGTGACCCACACGACAAACCCGGAAGGACACCGCCGCGTGTATCTCGGCGGCAAGTCCAGTCTTGAGTGTTGGATCGAGCCGGACGCCGATGGCGTGGGCTGGAGTTTCCATCTGGAGACCGCACCGGGGTGCTATCCGCTTCCCGATGACCAGCGTCGTGCCTGGGCCGCGCATGTTCTGATGGCCTTGGCTCAAGAGCTCGCAGTATCCCCAGCGGATTTGGCGCACGTTGCCTTCGAGCGCATCGCCGCACTGCATACCGCCAGTCCGGTTGAGTATCGCCGGGTCGCCGTTCCGCGCCGCCAGCAGGTTGAGCATGGATTCATGGCAACTGCGCCGCATGTCACACGCCCGCAGGCGCATGGCTCTGAAAGGGACTTTACCTCGAGGCGCGGTCGGCCCGAGCCGTAGGTCTGCCGCAAGTCACTTCTCATCAGGCGAGTCGGGCGGACGGCGCGAGAGGATCTTGCGCCCCGTGAACATGGCCGAGATGATGCTGCCGCCCTCACGCACCTCGGTGATCACGACGGCGATGATGTGCAGAATGATCACGGCGGCCAACGCGTAAAACCCGAATTCGTGCACCATGACGAACGGCTTGCGAAAAGCGCGCATCGCATCATAGGCGGTCTTGTCGATCAAGTCGGTGGCGCCCGGAGCAACCAGCGCCGGATCAACGCCGGGGGCGGCCACCCACGTCGCGAACCAATGGCCGAAGGGCGGCCAATAGAGATCGGTGCCCGCCAGCACAAGGCCGGTGGCCGCCTGCACCAGAAGCAACACGAATAGGAGCGACACAGCGATGCGGGCGAGGGGATTATGCCCCACGAATTGCTGAGGCTCGCCCGCGAAGAATGAGGCCGCATAGGCCCGGAGCGCGGTGAAGTAACCGGGGCCACCAGGTACAATGGCGCGCCACCGTGCATACCTGTTGCCGAGGAATGCCCAGACAAACCGCCACAGCAAGTTGGCTGCCATCAGGTAGCCGAAGACGACGTGGAAGTCCTTAAGCGTCACCTTGCCGGCCGAGGAATGCTGAAACAGACCATCGAGCAAGATATCGAGACCGGTCACAAGCAGACCAAAGACGGCGAGCGCGTTGATCCAGTGGAACAAACGCGTCGGCACGTCCCACGCCACGTATTCCCTGTAGTCCGTCATTACTCCACCTCCTTGGCATCTCGCTGTGGCGGATGGCACTCGAGCTTGCCAAGCAAATGATTTTGCACAGCTCCTGGGCAGCGCTTTGACGCTCATCAATGCCGGGACACGTCAGCAGGCGTGTTTTGCATGGGATTGCTGATCAGTGAATCATGGCCGACCGGTGACAGCCCCTGCCTCCACTTCCGGTGTTGCGACTGTCTTTGCAAAAGCACCGGCGGTAAATTTATAGGGGTTAGGAAAGAAGAGCCCATGCCGCGTCTGCACATTCACCCCGAATCCCATCTCGTCTCCCGCATCGGCTGGTTGCGGGCGGCGGTTCTCGGTGCCAATGACGGTATCGTCTCGACCGCCAGCCTGATCGTCGGTGTGGCAGCTGCGGGCTCGGGGCCGACCGAGGTGCTGATCGCAGGACTTGCCGGACTTGTCGCCGGGGCGATGTCGATGGCGGCCGGCGAATACGTCTCGGTCAGCTCGCAGTCCGACACCGAGCAGGCGGATCTTGCCCGCGAGCGGGAAGAACTTGCCACCCAGCCCGAGTTTGAGCGCGAGGAATTGGCGCAGATTTACATCGGACGGGGGGTGTCGCCCGATCTTGCGCATCAGGTGGCCGATCAGCTTATGGCGAAGGACGCGCTGGGTGCACATGCCCGCGACGAGCTGGGCATATCGGAAGTGACGACCGCCCGACCGATCCAGGCGGCACTGACCTCGGCCGCGACCTTCGCCGTGGGTGCTGCCCTGCCACTCCTGATGGTGGTGCTCCTGCCGGCCGCGATGCTGGTGACGGGCGTCTCCGTGGCTTCGCTTTTGTTCCTGGCGATTCTCGGTGCGTTCGGTGCGCGGGCCGGTGGCGCCAATGTGCTCAAGGCGACCCTGCGTGTCACCTTCTGGGGTGCTCTCGCCATGGCCCTGACAGCAGGGATCGGGGCAATCTTCGGGGTCGTGGCGTAACAACGTCGCGAATTCGTAAATTGCCGCCGGCCAGCGATGGGTGCAAGATTGGCGGAGCCTTTAATGCCGCTCAATGAGTGTGGCACCTGACATCAGGTGCCCATCCGGTGACCTCCGCTCCGGTACGCATAGGAGGAATGCAACATGATCAACGCAATTCGACGGACGATCGTCGCCGCTGTCCTGGCAACAGCAGCAGGTTCGATGGCGTGTGCGCAGGACCAAGCTGAACAGCCGCCGCCCATGATGGGTCATGGCATGATGCGGGGAATGGGCCCGGGAATGATGGGCGGGGGCATGCGGGGCATGATGGGCCCCGGCATGATGATGGGAAACGGCCCGATGATGGAGGGGCGGCTCGCCTATCTCAAAGCCGAGCTCGGCATCTCCGAGGCGCAGACCGAAGCCTGGAACGGTTACGTGAGCGCCGTCAAGGCGCGTGCCTCGGCGAAGCAGAGTTCCCATGCGGCGATGATGCAGGCCATGCAGTCAGGCAAGGCCATGGAGCGCTTGCAGGCGCACATCCAGGCCATGGAAAGCATGGTCGAGAGTCTAAAGGCCCTCTCCACGCCCACGGAGGCACTCTACAAAGTCTTGAATGACGAGCAAAAAAAGAAGGCCGACCTGCTCTTAGGCGCAGGCTGCTGCATGATGTGAGGGCGTTGTGAGCTACTATTTCAGCAAGGTGCTTTCTCTCGGCTTTGAAGCCGCCGTCGCCGAGGTGACCAAAAAGCTCAAGCAAGAGGGCTTTGGCGTGATCACAGATGTTGATGTGACGGCGACGCTCAAGTCGAAGCTCGGCGTCGAGTTTCGGCCGTACCGCATTCTGGGCGCCTGTAACCCTACCCTCGCCCATGAAGCGCTCAAAATCGAGGACAAGGTAGGCACCATGTTGCCTTGCAATGTGATCGTTCAAGAAATTGCGCCTGGGAAGGCGGAAGTGGCGACGATTGACCCGGTGGCGTCGATGGCCGCCATCGATAACCCGGCGCTGCTCAAAAAAGCAAAACAGGTGCGCGACAAACTTGAGGCCGTCGTGCGGTCGCTGTGATGGCCATTGATCCGGGTTGCCGCCTTTTGTGAGCGAGGAAAGGCGCGCCGGGCTTTAGGGTTTGCGGTCGTCGCCTATGAGCGTATCACAACCCGGTCGGGTTCGCCGGGTCGGCGTTTCGCGCAAACGCGCGGGTAGCATGGATAACGCGCCTCATGTCACGGCCGGCGGCGGCGTGCAGTAGGCGATCGACCAGGATAAGGCGCACGTGCCAGGAACAGCGGCTTACGTCAGGGCCGCCCATGGCAATCCCTTAGGGAACAGATGGCGGCGCGGCCACGCTGCATACGTCGAGCCACCCCGGCATGGCGCGTTGTCCCGAACGGAAAGCGAACCCCTGCGCCGCCCGCATGCCCCGCAACAAGAGGATAGCGTTATGGACCTCGATATGACGAAGCTTGAGCCATTGCTTGCAACGATGGTCAATGAGATCGGTGCCGCTGCCAACGCCGCCTTAGTCCTCACCGGCGACAAGCTCGGCCTCTATCGTGCCCTGGCCGAGGGACCGCTCACCTCGGCAGACCTCGCCCAGGCCACCGGCACACATGAGCGCTATGTGCGCGAATGGCTGGCCGCACAGGCAGCGTCCGGATACGTGGCCTGTGACGCAGCGGCGGGTACGTTCTGGCTTACTCCCGAGCAGGCGGCGGTATTTGCACACGAGGACAGTCCAGTGCTCATGACCGGCGGCTTCTATTCGCTCTCGGCGGTCTTTGCCGACGAGCCAAAGCTCACAGAGGCCTTCAGGAACGGCACGGGGCTAGGCTGGGGCGATCGCTGCAATTGCCTCTTCTGCGGCGTCGAGCGCTTCTTCCGTCCGGGATACAAGGGCCACCTCGTCAGCGAGTGGTTGCCGGCGCTTGAGGGCGTCGTCGCCAAGCTTGAGCGTGGTGCGAAAGTGGCGGATATCGGGTGCGGGCACGGTGCCTCCACGTTGATCATGGCGCAAGCGTTCCCGAACTCGGAATTCATCGGCTATGATTTCCATGAGGCCTCAATCGCGCATGCCCAGAGCCACGTCGGCGGGCTCACCAATGTGCGCTTTGAAACGGCCAGGGCGCAGGACTACGAAGGGGCGGGGTTCGATCTCATCACCATCTTCGATGCGTTTCACGACATGGGAGATCCGGCAGGCGCGGCACGGCACGCCAGGAACTCACTCAAGAGTGACGGTACCCTGATGCTGGTCGAGCCCATGGCCGGGGATACGCTTCCAGACAATCTCAACCCGGTGGGACGGGTCTACTACGCGTTCTCGACAAGCGTCTGTGTGCCGTGCTCGCTCGGCCAAGAGGTCGGCGCCGCGCTCGGTGCCCAGGCCGGCGAAAAGCGTCTTGCAGAGGTTATCCGGCAAGGCGGATTCTCGAAGGTGCGTCGGGCGGCTGAGACGCCGTTCAACATGGTGCTTGAAGCTCGCCCATGATGTATCGGCGAGGTCGCGCATGCCAGCCGGAGATCGAGACATGTCCATCCCCTTCCATTTGAGACCCGGTAGACCCGAAGATGCCGACAGGCTGGCGCAACTGGTCAACTACGCGGGCGAAGGGCTGCCGCATTACCTCTGGCAACAGATGGCCAAGCCAGGCGAGACTCCTTGGGAGATAGGACGTCAGCGCGCCCTGCGCGACCAGGGCAGCTTCTCCTATCGGAACGCCACCATTGCAGAGGTCGCGGGCAAGCCGGTGGGCTGTCTCATTGGCTATGCGATCGCGGCTCAGCCGGATCAAATTCCGGCTGACCTGCCGGCCATGTTCGTTCCGCTGCAGGAGCTGGAGAACCTCGCGCCCAAGACCTGGTATGTCAATGTCCTGGCGGTGATGCCGTCTGACCGCAATCAGGGTCTCGGCACTGCGCTGCTGCGCCACGCCGTCGAAAAGGCCGCCGGCTCCGGCCTGAGTGTCATCGTATCGAACGCAAACCCCGGCGCCCGTCGCCTCTACGAGCGCCATGACTATCGGGAACGTTCGCGGCGCCCCATGCTCAAAGACGGCTGGGACCACAGCGGCGACGCGTGGGTGCTTCTGTGCACCGGCTGATCGCTGAAAATCCAAGCCGGATGGGGGAGCGCTCCACGCTCGAGCCCTGAAACGTTTCCTTAACCACATGGAGTGGCAGGGCATTAAGTTTCAAAAGCTAAACTTTTCTTCTGTGCCGGCAGATGTCCCGGAGCTTGAGCCCGTTCCATGTTCCGTATTTTCCAGTGTGTCGCCATCGAGCACGATTCGCGCATTCTGCTTCTTGCGCTGTTGCTGTGCTTTTTTGCGTCATCGACGGCCATCCTTATGGGACAGCGGGCGCTTAAAGCCGATGCCAGCGAGCGATCGGCGTGGCTCGTTGCCGCCGGCCTCATCACGGGCCTTGGCATCTGGACCACACACTTTTCCGCAATGCTTGCGTTCGAGCCGGGTGCCAATATCCGCTTCGACGTCCGTTACACTTCGGCCGCACTGCTTTGTGCAATAGCATTCTCGATCGTCGGCTGGTCAACCGCGTTCGCTTGGGATAAGGGCCGACCGGTCCTCGGCGGTGCCCTGATTGGGCTGGGTCTCGCAGGAGCGCATTTCCTCGACACTTTCGGCATTCGCTTTGCGGGAACGCTCGCTCTCGACGCTGACCTGGCTCTGCTGTCCATTCCGCTGGGCGTTTCGCTGTGTGGGTTATCGGCTTACCTGCTGGCACGCCATCAGAAGCCGGGTATCCCGCTGTCGGCTAGCGCGGCCTTGGCCGCCGGGATTTTTAGCCTGCACATCGTAGCGATGTCGTCTCTGGTCCTCACGGCCGACCCGCGGGTGCCGGAACCGACGGATGGTCTCGGGCTTAATGCGCTTGGCGGCTGGGTCATTGCAGCGGCGCTCAGCATCTTGGCCGCAGGCTTTGCGCTCGGCGCGCACGACCAGTACAGCGCAGCGATCATCGCCGAAGACCGTCGGCTGCTTGCGGATTCCATCGAGGCGCTGAAGGAGTCGCAAGAGCATTACAGTGCCACGCTCGAGCTTAATCCGCAGATACCGTGGACTGCGGACACCAGTGGCCAGTGTCTCGAGATTGGTCCGAGGTGGAGCGAGTTTCTCGGGCTGCCGGCTGAAGAAGCGCTGGGGATGGGGTGGGTATCTGTCGTTCATCCCGAGGACACGCCCAAGGTGGAACGCTTGTGGCACGAGGCGACCCGCACCGGCCAACCCTTTGATGCGCGCTATCGGTTCCGCTGTCTTGACGGCTCATACCGCTGGTTCAGAGACCGCGGATATCCGCGGCGCAATGCTGCCGGCGAGGTCATCAAATGGTACGGGAGCGTCGACGACATCCATGACCAAGTGGTCGCGGAGGAAACATTACGCGCAACTGAGGAGCGCTACCGTCTCGCCTCGAATGCGTCTACCGACGCGATTTGGGACTGGAGCCACACGGCTCAAAAGATAACCTGGAGCGGGGCCATAGGTTCTCACTTCGGCCACTATGAGGCTGTCGAGGGAACCAGCTTCGAATGGTGGTCTGAGCGTGTGCATGCCGATGATCGCGCACGCGTTCTCGAGAGTCTGAAAAAGGCCATTGCCGGGGATGCGGCCCACTGGTCGGAGGAGTACCGTTTTAGCAAGGCGGATGGCACCTACGCCGATATCCTGTCGCGCGGCACTATCGTGCGTGGCAAAGATGACGTTCCTTTACGCTCGATTGGCGCGATGATTGATATTACCCAGCTTAAGCGCGCGGAGGCGTCGCTCAGATGGGCGGCGCAACACGATTCTCTCACCGATCTTCCGAACCGAGCGCTGTTCGAGATCCGTCTCAGGGCGGCGCTGGACTCAGCGGGACGTGACGCTTCGGACGTCGGTCTGGTCGTTCTCGATGTCGATCACTTCAAGATGTTCAACGATACGCGCGGACACCAAGCCGGCGATCAGCTTCTTTCGTGGATCGCGCGGCGGCTTCAGGAACGCCGGCTGCCCGACACCACGGTGGCACGGCTCGGTGGCGATGAGTTCGCCATCATCATCCCGGGTTACAAGGAAGGAGATGCCGGCAAGGTCTTAGCGGGCCTGCAAGAGGCTTTCCAGTTCCGGCGCGAGGCCATCGACGTTGGCGTCAGCGCCGGCTTGGCCGTATGGCCCCATGACGCCATGCGCCCCGAAAACCTGATCAAGTGCGCCGATCTCGCCTTGTACGCTTGTAAAGCGGAGCGGCAAAAGGGGGTTCAGCGTTTTCAACCCGAAATGCGCAAGGCCGCCAACGAGCGGGCGCGCATGCTGGATACCGCTTCAGCGGCACTGCGGGAAAACCGCATCTTCCCTTACTACCAGGCTAAGGTCTGCCTTAAGACCGGTACGCTGGTCGGGATGGAGGCTCTGCTGCGATGGCGGCACCCTAAACAGGGTGTCCAATCGCCCGCAGGTATTGCCGCAGCCTTCGACAATGCTGAGCTCGCAATCAGCTGCACGGACCGGATCGTCGACTGCGTGCTGGCCGACATCAAGGTCTGGTTGCAGGAGGACCTTAATTTCGGGCGGATCGCCATCAATGCCACTGCTGCGGACTTCCTGCGGGGAGATTTTGACGTCCGGTTGCTGCACAAGCTGGAGCATGCAGGCGTGCCAGCCAACTGCCTTGAGCTCGAAGTTACCGAAAACGTTTTGGTGGGTCGCAATCCCGACCGCGTCCTTGCGATGCTCAACACGCTTAAGCGTGCCGGCATTACCATAGCGCTCGACGACTTCGGCACCGGGTATGCCTCTCTGGCGCACCTGAACGCCTTTCCGGTCGACGTCGTGAAAATTGATCAATCGTTCGTGCGGCCGTTTGGAGATGCGCAGCGTCGCGAAGAGGCGATAGTCCGCGCCGTCATCGGGCTGGCGCGCGATTTGGGAATTCTCACCGTGGCCGAGGGCGTGGAAACACCGGAGCAGGCGGTGCGCCTCGGCGAGCTCAGATGTGATGTGCTTCAAGGCTATCTTTTCAGCATTCCAACACCGAGCGAGAACGTCCCGCACGCCTTGACGCACGCGCTGCTCCAGTGGGCGGCAGTGGTCAAGGAGACGCCCACCAAGCGCTCGCGCGATCCAGTCGCTTTGTCACGGGCGAAACCGCGGCAATCTGCGAGGCGACAGGTCCCTAGTCAGGCTTGACCTCAAAACGCGCCGTATTCTCGCGGCAAGCGACAGAGGAAAGCCCTCCTCGCCGGCCTGCGAAGGCGCCCCGTTTTGCGGGGCGCTGTTCTCACCTACACGGTCATCGGCTTCCCAGCCTGTACCGTGTTGCTAGCCTACGGTACTGCGGCCTTGGCTGAAAATCCCGGCTGATTAAATCGGCGGCTGTATACACTTTGCTCCTCTCACCTACTTCAAATATCCCACGGGGGGTCCGGGGGGTGTGAAGCCACCCGGTGGTGTTAATTGCAATTCGGCGCCGATGTGACAGCGGTGATGATGGTGTGGGCAGATCGCTTGTATGCAGCGCGTATAATCGGAGAGGGTAGAAGGGACGGGGCGAGGTATGCCTTTGACCACAAAATGGATCAAAGGCGCTGCGCCAAGCGCGTGCTCGCAGGGCCACGGCCCCGCGTCCACCCCGTCCGAAGGAGGGCGGCTGCGCATGCCACGGCGCGGATACCGGAAGGGGTTATCAGACTCCAAGGAGCCGTTGGCACGTTTTGTCCGCACCCGATTATCGGAACGCGAGTTTTGCAGGTTGATGGAGGAGGGGGCGTCGCGCGGTGTCACCACGTCGAAGCTGGTTCGCTCCGTGGTGTCGGCCCATCTCAACGGACAGCGCATGGAAGCTGCGCAACGGCGGGGGGTGACGGCTGACCTTGTTCGGCAGTTGGCGCGCATCGGCAACAACCTCAATCAGCTCGCCCGTCAGGCCAACGTCGGGTTGGTGGGCGTGTCGGCAGACGAGTTGCGGGCGTGCACGGCGCGGCTCAATGAGCTGGTACGAACGCTCTGAGCCATGTTGGCCAAGATCGCCCCCCTCACCAACGACTTTCGCGCGTTGGCCCGTTATCTTGTGCGGGGAAGGTCCGCTTGTCCGGACCCGAAGCGTGTGGCCTGGACCATCTCGCAGAACCTGCCCACAGATGACCCGGAGCTGGCGGCGGCTTATATGGCGGCGACGGCGGCGGCGTCGGTACGCACGCGGAAGGCCGCCTATCATGTGATGATTGCGTGGCAGGCGCGCGAGCAGCCGACGTTTCAGATGATGCAGGACGTGGCGCGGCAGGCGTTGGTTCTGGCCGGACTCGACGAGCACCAGGCGCTGATCATGGGGCATGGCGACAAACCGCATCCACATCTGCATATCCTGCTCAACAGGGTACATCCCGAGACCGCGCGGGCTTGGAAGACCACGCATGACTATGCCGCCTTCGATCGCATCATGCGGGTTCTTGCCGATGCCCATGGCTGCGAGTACGCGCCCGCCCACGTCTATAATCCCGCGCTAACCGATACATTGCCCAAGGCGCCCGGGACGCGGGCCTTGCGTGCGGCCAGGGGAGGGGCGCCGACATCCCGGCCGCAATGGAGCCGGAGCACGACCCGCAAGATGAGTGAGCTATTGTCGGCGGATATTACGCCGTCGTCAGCAGTGGAGGATGTTGTCGCGGTGTTGGGTGGCCATGGCCTTCATCTTGAAGCCAAGGGCTGGGGGCATGTCATCGGCAATGCCGATGGATACGCGAAGCTCTCACGCATTCGGCTTGCTTCGCAGGCGCGCTTGCTCGAGATGGTCAAGGGGGTGGCGCCAATGCGGAGGTCGAGTGTGCGCCGTCGTCGCATGTTCGAGGTCGACGGTGTCGACATCATGCGGGCGATGGTGACGCTGGGATTGGCGGATAAGAAGGACATTGCTGCCGCCGTGCAAGACAAGCGGCTGGAGCGTGAGCTTGAGTTGGCGCGCCAGGCGATGTGTAGCTCTACCAGCTTGGTTCCAATTGCCTTGCTTGGCACCGGCAGACGTCGCCAGAAGGCAGCGAACGAGAGGGTCAGGCGGGTTCGTCAGTCTCCCCGCGTTCCCGATCGCGTACCGCGTCCGTATGTTGGTCGTCCAGCAAGACCTCAAGACGGTCGATGAGCCGCCTATGTTCGCGAGCCCGCATCTTAGGCCAGTCTTTATACGGCTTTGCCAGAATGCCGAAGATCTCCGGCTGGGCCTTGAAGGCCGCTACCGCCGCGCGCGGTGTTTCGGCGAAGATCACCCAAAACTGTCGGCCGCCATCCTCATAAAAGCCCATGAGGCTGTCTCGAATGTGGTGTTCGGAATCGACATAACGCATCAGTCCATCCTAACACGGAATTCTGCCTACGGGGTGAGCAGCCTGTATGGACTTCGTATTCAATGGCGCGCAGCCTTTTCTTGAACCAAGGAAAGATGTGCCATGACTACCGATACCCAAGCCCACGGTAACTTCGTAGCCTTTCTCGTGCGCGACAAAGAACCAGGCGATAACAAGCCAACCTTTGACGGCCGGCTGAAACTTCCCAATGGCGACGGCGAGCTGACTTTCGCGTTGTGGTCTCATGAATATGCGGATCCCAAAACCGGCGAGGTCCACATTATGTTCAATGGTCGGTCGGACGCTGTCTCTCCGAGCGACGCCCCCTTGGCGCAGGTAGCCGCGTTGATGAAGGACGGCGCTGCGGATGCGCCGGCCTCGGTCGGCAACCTTCAAGTGGCATCCCGCCAGTTGGTTCTCTTTCCCAACCGCTTCAAGGCAGAGGCGCCTGAGAAGCAGCGACCGGATTATTGGGGTGCCTATAACCCCGGCAATGGTCAGCCGGTGGTGCGCATCAGCGCATGGCTTCGCAAGGACCGTTACCAGAACGCCATGATGGCTGGGGCCACCAGCTATCCGCTGCCCGGCAAGAGCGAAGCTGAACAGCAAGACGTGACGCCGACCATCGAGCAGCTGGAGGCAAGCGGTGCGGTGTCGCGCGGCATGCCGGAGAAGGAGAAGAAACGGAGCGGCGGTCGGGGTTAGGCGACCGTTGGTTGCGGGGCAGCGGAGGCTGCCCTTTTTTGTATTCTGGTGAGGGGGGGGCTGGGTATTGTGGCCGCCTCCCGCGCAAGAGCGCGGATCGGGCTGGCGTGAACCGAGCCGGCCGCGCCGTCTCGGCCCTGCGGGCTTTCATCCCTGGCGGAAGAAAGCACCTCGACATTCTGGGTTATGGAATCTCCACATCAAGCCATGGGTTCAAAGAAACCGCCCATCAGGGCGAGGCGACAATGATCGCGGTGCAGCTTGCCTTTTCTGCAGATTGGTAACAGTGCGGCACGCTGGAATCGAATGTCATCGCGTCGCCGGGGAAGAGGGTTGTCGTCTCGTTTTCCACCGTCACGGTGAGGGCACCCTCGACAACGTATATGAGTTCCTCGGCTCCGTGCTGATGCGGGTCCGAGGGCGGTGAGCCCCCCGGAAATTCCGCCAGGAAGGCCTCCATGCGGCGGTCGGCCAGCGGATAATCGAGGCTCTCGAAAAAATAGGAAGCCGCCGCCGCTCCGGCCGGAATGGGCAAGCGAAGCCGCTCGTTCTTGCGCGTCACCGCAATCCGCGGACCTGTCCGATCAAAAAAGAACTCGAGGCCAACTCCAAACACCAGAGCAATACGCAGCAGTGTCGGCAGAGTCGGGAAAAGCTGGCCGCGCTCGATCTTCGACAACATCGCCGTCGATAAACCGCTGTGCTCCCCCAGCTGTGCCAAAGCCATTTGCTTCTTCAGGCGCAGCGTCTTGATGCGCGGACCGATCTGATAGGTCGCAAGCTCTGTGGCCAGCGTGTCGGGCATAAAATGCAATCCCCTTTTTCACCCGCCGACAATGGGGGCGCCCAAATTTTCATGTCAAGATAAAATAGGTTCGTGTCACGATAAAGTGAGTGGTAATAGAAATGTTTTTCATTAGATGAAAACATGCTCGCCGCGATAGCGGGCATGGTTCAACATTCAGGAGTTCGTCATGAGACTAAAGAGCGTTCTCGCAGGGGCCCTTCTCGGCATGGCTGCTTATTTGCCGGCCCACGCCTCGGAAAAGGACATCGTCGCGACGGCGACTGGTGCCGGTGATTTCAAGACGCTCACGGCGGCGCTGAAGGCTGCCGACCTTGTGTCCACGTTGCAGGGTAAAGGACCCTTCACAGTGTTCGCACCCACGGATGCCGCATTCGCAAAGCTCCCCGCTGGCACCGTGGAGAATCTGTTGAAGCCCGAAAATAAGCAGCAGCTCATTGACATTCTCACCTATCACGTCGTGCCCGGCCAGGTGATGGCTGCTGATGTTGTGAAGCTCGACGAGGCCAAGACCGTGAACGGAAAGGTTATCGACATCGAGGTCAAGGGCTCTGCCGTGATGGTCAACGAAGCGAACGTCACCTCGACAGACATTGCCGCAAGCAACGGTGTCATTCATGTCATCGATCAGGTGATCCTGCCGCCCAAGGGCTGACACGGGTAAAGCGACGACCGTAATTTTACTCCTCACGGCACGGCCGTCTTACGCACGCCCGCGTTGGTAACAGTGGGTCGTACCGTCAGCGGGCTCATGCCTTTATCTCGGTAGAACAGCGAAGGGGCCGCGCACGCGCGGCCCCTTAGTCCGCGGAACACATCGCCAATCTGGGCGCTTTAGGATCCAATGACAGCAGCACGTCACGCGCAACCCGCCGGCCCGGTTTCTGCAGCATTTTTCGTTGCGGCAGTCGTGACGATCAGCCTACTGGTCGGATATCTCACGCAGCCAGGGGCGTGGTATGCGGGCCTTGCCAAGCCATCTTTCAACCCGCCCTCTTGGGTCTTCGGACCGGTTTGGACCGTTCTTTATGTCCTGATCGCCATAGCCGGGTGGCGCACGTGGCGAGCAGCGCCAAGATCCGCCGCCATGGCTTTGTGGATCGCACAGATGGTGTTGAATTGGATCTGGTCACCGGCATTTTTTGGCGCCAACGCGCCGTGGCTCGCCTTTGCCGTTATCGTCAGCATGCTCGCCGTGATCCTCGCGTTCATCGTTCAGGTGTGGCGGCATGACCGACTATCGTCGGTGCTTTTCGTCCCCTATTTGGCCTGGGTGTCGTTTGCGAGTGTCCTTAACGGTGCGATCGCCGTAATGAACTAGCCGGCGCGCCCAGCTGAGGCGCGGTGCGCTTGCGTGCGTCGCGGATAGAGCTTTTTGTCGGCGCCATAGCCGGCGCATAGTCTCCGCGCAGGTACGCACAGTCGACACCATCGGGGAGTTCACTCGGCGGTTACCTCTGCTTCTCCAGTCCGGTCGCGACCATCTTTTTGAAGAGGCCGGCGAGTCGCTCAAACGTCTCCCGTCGGGCGCTCGACTTGCGCCATGCCATGCTGATCGTTCGATGCAGTTTGCGATCCCTGATGTCGATGATTCTCACTCCTTTGTCGTGGATCAGTTCGCTCCTCGCATAAAGGCCGGGCATGAACGTGATGCCTAAGCCCATCACCACCATTTCCCGCAGCATGTCGAGGCTCGTGCCTTCGAAATCATAGCGCAGCCGGGCACCCGTGGCCTTGCAGAGCTCGATGGCAGTTTCGTGCAGCTGATGCCCAGGACCCAGCGTGAGGACATCCTGCCCCTTGAGGTCGGCAAGCACTGCGTGCTGCTTCCGGGCGAGAGGGTGATCGGCCGCGACCGTGAGATGCAAAGGCTCGCGGAACAGAACCATGCTCTCGAGCTCGACGCCTCGGAACGGCAGCGGGCAGATGATGACGTCGTGCGTCCCTTCTTCGAGAGATCGCGGCAGCGATAGCGGCAGGTCTTCGCGTACGTAGAGGCGCAAACCCGGATAGGCACGATGCAGCTTGGGTGCCGCGCGTTGCATCAGATAGGGTCCGATGGTCGGCGGGAGCCCGAGGCGCAACAGGCCATTCAGTTCCTTGCCGCCGCTCGCTGCAAGGCTGCGAATTTCGCTCGCGTCCTTGAGCATGCGCCGCGCAATTTCCACGACCTCCGCACCGATCGGCGTCAGCACGACGCGCGCGGTCGAGCGCTCGACAAGCTGGCAGCCCAGACGCTTCTCCAGGGCTTTGATCTGTTCGCTCAGCGTTGGTTGGGTCGTGTTGACGCGTTCAGCGGCCCGGCGAAAATGGCGTGTCTCCGCGACCGCAACGAGATACTCGAGTTGTCTTAAACTGGGCACCGGCTCAACTCCCGAACACAGGCAGATTCCCGCAGGTGCGGGATATATGGCGCTGCCTGCCGGCCACAAGGTGATCGGAAAAACCTATCAGAGACACGGACCAATTCAATTGGACGGCGATCAACCCCGCCCCCATCTTGGTGGCCACCGGGACGGGTCAGGCCCTCCCAAAACCAAAAGGAGTGACCACCATGCTGGACGTGTCGAAGCTGACGGACTTTTTCACCGAATGGGCGGGACAGGCTGTTCACGGTGCCGTGGCTGGGCCTCAGGGCATCACGGGACTGCTTGCCGATGCAGGCGTCGATCCGAGCACGCTTGAGGGCGAGGTCTTGGCCGTTCTGAGCGAACACGGCATCGACCCGACCCAGTTTGCCCCGGAGGAACTCGCGGCCTACGTGAGCAGCCTCGGTGATGGAACGAGCCTCCTGCAGGGTGGCTTCGGGGAAAGCCGGCAAGGCTGAGAGAGCACCGGCCCGCGATCAATAATGAAGGACCACAGCCATGGCTGAGCTGCAGAAGCTATTCGACAACAATAAATCCTGGGCCGCCGCGCAGGTCGCGGCGGACCCGGACTATTTCAGGCGCCTCGCAGGTGGGCAGACGCCGAAGTACCTATGGATCGGCTGCTCCGACAGCCGCGTGCCCGCAAACCAGATCCTCGGCCTCAGTCCCGGCGAGGTGTTTGTTCACCGGAACGTGGCGAACCTGGTCATTCACACAGATATCAGCTGCCTCTCCGTGCTCCAGTTCGCGGTCGAGGTGCTGAAAATCGAGCACATCATTGTCTGCGGCCATTATGGCTGCGGTGGCGTGCACGCGGCCTGCGGCTCGCGTCAGTTCGGCCTCATCGACAACTGGCTTCGCAATATCAAAGACGTCTACCGGTTATACCGGAGTGAACTCGACGCAATGTCCGATCCGAATGCGCGCGCCGACCGCCTGAGCGAACTCAACGTGATCGAGCAGGTGAAGAACGTCTGCCACACGACGATCGTCCAGAACGCGTGGGCGTTTGGACAGCCGCTTTCGGTGCACGGTCTAATTTACGGGCTGCACGACGGCCTGCTCCGCGATCTTGCGGTTCGCATAGACAGCCCCGACGCGCTTGAAGCGATCTACCGCACGCGAACGCATGTCAGCCCGCGTGCCGCGGCGAGCGGCTTCGTGCGCCCTGCGAACGGCGTGGTGTTGGACCTGGAGGCTTAGCAGCGAGGCGCAAACGACAGGGCTGGTCCGGGCACCTCGGGTGATGAACGAATAAGCATCTCGACGGCGCACCCGCATGCGAAGGCAGGCCGCATACCCTCGAAGCGTATGCGGCCGCCCGGCTTGATTGTCGGCCGCCGCCCGCCGCACGCGCCGGACAGAGGTCGCACTCTATAAAACACCAAGGATCGACGCAGTGGACTTCCTTCTGCAGATTTTTCTCGACAAGCCCGTCTGGATGTGGATGAGCTTTCTGGCCCTTGTGCTGGTGCTGCTCATCCTCGATCTCGGCGTCTTCCACAGGAAGACACGCGAAATCGGCGTGCGCGAAAGCCTCGCCATGAGCGCGTTCTATATCGTGATCGGCCTTGCGTTCGGCATCTGGGTTTGGCACGCGCTCGGCGCGCAGGCGGGCTCGGAATATTTCACCGGCTTCCTGGTCGAGAAGACACTCGCCCTCGACAACATTTTCGTCATCTCGTTGATCTTCACCTCCCTGGCAATACCTGCGGTCTATCAGCATCGCGTGCTATTCTGGGGCATCCTCGGCGTCATCGTGCTCCGGGGCGTCATGATCGGGCTCGGCACGGCGCTCATTGTGCAGTTTTCCTGGCTTCTCTACGTCTTCGCCGTGTTCCTCATTGCCACCGGCGCCAAGATGCTCGTGCTCGAAGATAGGCCGCCGGACATCGACCGCAATCCGATTCTGAAATTTACGCGCCGGCACATGCGCATCACACCGGCCCTGCACCGGGAGCGCTTTTTGGTGAGGCTCCCGGATGCCAAAACCGGCAAAACCGTCCTGTGGGCCACGCCGCTCTTCGTCGCGCTTCTGATGGTTGAGATCGTCGATCTCATCTTCGCCGTCGATAGCGTGCCCGCCATCTTTGCCATCACCACCGATCCGTTCGTCGTCTACACCTCCAACATTTTTGCAATCTTGGGTCTTCGCGCGCTCTACTTCGCGCTGGCTGCCGTTATCGACCGCTTCAGGTATCTCAAGCAGGCGCTTGCCCTGGTGCTCATCTTCATCGGCTCGAAGATCTTCGTCGCTGATCTCATGGGGTGGGAGAAGTTTCCGGCGAGCGTGTCGCTCTTTGTCACCCTGGCCATCATCGCCGCGGGCCTAACCTTCTCCTTGCTGAGGTCGATGAGGGATCGTCAACAGTCGACATGACGCAGTGCCTCGCACGGGAGATGCCCGCGGGCGCGAAGGTCGCTTGGTGAGGACAGCGGTCGTGCCGTTATTCGCGCCCGCCGACCAGCCCTGAGGACGTTGCGCGGGTGAGCAAAAGGGCGGAAATGTTTGCTAGAAGTTTGCTAGCGCAATTTCGCGATTGGCGTCGGTCGGGGTAAGTTACTGATTTGATTGGCGCGCCCGAAAGGATTCGAACCTCTGACCCCCAGATTCGTAGTCTGGTGCTCTATCCAGCTGAGCTACGGGCGCATCCTTGCCAAATTATGTGCCGGAACAAGCCGGTGGGACCTGTCGGGCGGCATGGGTGCCCGCCTCGGCCTAGCAAGGCCGCCACTCCTAATATGAGTGGTCCCCGAGTGCAAGTGCTTTGCGCCGGGAAGGCAGCCGACAGCGGGCAAGGCTACGCTCCGGGCTTGTGATCAGCGCACCGTGCGGTCGGGCAATTCGATCAGGAAAGACGCGCCGAGGGGCGTGTCGAGAAGCTCGAGCTTGCCGCCATGGACGGCCACCAACTCGGCGGCGATGGCAAGGCCGAGGCCGGAGCCGTCCTTGCGGGTCGAGGCCTGGAACGGGCGGAAGAGGGTGTCGCGCGCCTTCGCGGGGACGCCGGGGCCGTTGTCCGACATCTCGATGAAGACCTTGCGTCCGGCGCGCCATGCCTTGACACGGATCTCGCCGCGGACGCCGTCGCCCTGGCTCTCGATGGCCTGCACGGCGTTGCGCGCGAGGTTGCTCAAGATCCGGAACAGATGCTCATGATCGGCGTCGATCAGGAGCTGATCGTCCGCTTCGACGATCCAGGCGATCCGGTCTTCGCGCGGAAGGCTCATGGCCTCGGCGACCTCGTCAAGCAAGGGCTTCAGACGCATCAGCTCGCGGCGCGGCTCGGCCTCCTCGGCGCGGCCGAAGCGCAGCGAGGTGTTGCAGAAGTTGATGGCGCGGTCGAGAGACGCGATCAGCTTCGGTGCGAACTGCTGCACGGTCGGATCGGGAATCGCCGTCAGGCGGTCGGAGATGAGCTGGGCGTTGGCCAGCATGTTGCGCAGGTCGTGGCTGATCTTGCTGACGGCAAGGCCGAGCTGGGCCAGACGGCTCTTCTGAATGAGCGCGTGGGTGAGCTGGCGCTGCATGTGGGC